>SCSX01000078.1 GCA_004297825.1 Spirochaetota bacterium | reverse complement strand
TCAAGATGGGGGGAGCAGGCATAACTATGCCGAATTTCCACATTACGCCATCGGCCAGAGGATCGAAAATGGCATAATATGCTGGGAATTGTACTGGGGAGACCCCGGCGACACCCCTAAAGGAAGAATCCACCGCCGCACTTCATCCCTGTAAGCATCATAGAAACACACACGTCCAACACCTCCAGGGGCGAGGTATGTCTTCCACGCCCCATTTCCCGAAAATAATTCTCGCTCAGTGGTCGCAGAGAAAACTTTTCGACGAAAAACGCTTGACCACTAGACGACCGGTCTACTAGCATCCCTGCATGATCCGTGCATCCCGACATCCGGAGACCGATATCCGGTACGTCCCCGCGAACGAAAAGGACTGGATGAAGCGGCGGATCTGAAGCTGCAAACGACAAAGGGAGAACGATGAAAACCATGACGGGAGAGCCGCGATGAGCGCGCAGCTGGGAACCAGGGACGCCATCATTCGCAAGGGAGCCGAACTCATCCATGCCCGCGGCTTTAACGCGACCGGCCTCCAGCAGATACTCGAGGGCGCGGGCGTGCCCAAGGGATCGTTCTACTTCTATTTCAAGAGCAAGGAAGAATTCGGTCTCGCGATAATCGACCACTTCGCCGGGGTCGTGGGCTCGCTTTTCACGCGCTCCCTGGACGACGGGGGCATTCCTCCGCTGGCGCGCCTCGCGAAGCTCCTGGACACCTACGAGCGTCTTTTCATCAAATCCGGCTGCACCCTGGGATGTCCCATAGGCAACCTCTCGCTCGAGATGTCCGATTCGAGCGAGCGCATCCGCGCGCGCCTGCAGGCGGTGATCGATTCACTCATCGCGCACATCGGGTCCTGTCTCGAGGACGCGCGCCGCGAGGGCTCGCTCCCGGCCGGGACGAACACCGCCGAGACTGCGTGCATGCTCTTCCACGGCCTCGAAGGCGCCATATTACACATGAAGGTCTCGAAGAGCATAGAGCCGATCAGGCTGTACCGGAAATATATTTCCTCATTCCTCGGGGCCGGCGCTCCCGGGAAGAATACGTCGTTAAGAAAAACGAAGGGGGACCGATAATGGGCGAATGGAAGAAGTCGGGCTGCGTGCTGTGCGCACAGAATTGCGGGCTGGAGCTTTTCATCGAGAACAACCGGATCGAGAAGGTAAAGGGCGACAAGGACAATCCCCGGAGCAGGGGCTACGTGTGCCGCAAGGGGATGAACGTCTCCTACCACCAGCACCACGACCAGAGGCTCACGCACCCCCTCAAGAAAAAAGGCGATGCCTTCGTAAAAATTTCCTGGGACGAGGCGATAGGCGAGATCGCCGATAAGCTCAAGGCGATAACCGGCGCCCACGGACCGCGCTCGTTCGCCTACATGGGCGGCGGCGGCCAGGGCTGTCACTTCGAGGCGGCGTTCGGTACGAGCCTCATGAAGGGGCTGGGCTCGCGCTATCATTACAACGCGGTGGGCCAGGAGTTCAGCGGGCTCTTCTGGGTGTTCGGGCGCGTCACCGGCAAGCAGTACAACTTCCTGATGCCGGACGAATCGCGATCGGACATGCTGGTCGCGACCGGGTGGAACGGGATGGTGAGCCACCAGATACCCCGGGCGCCCCTGGTGCTCAGGGAGTTCTCGAAGGACCCCGCCAGGATCCTGCTCGTGATAGACCCCCGGAAGTCCGAAACCGCCGAGATTGCGGACATCCATCTTGCGCTTCGCCCCGGAACCGACGCGCTTCTTACGAAGGCGATGATCGCCATCATACTCCGGAACGGTTGGGAGAAGCGTGAATATATAGAAAAGTATGTGAGCGGTTTCGACCAGGTGCGCGCGCACTTTACGGACTTCGACGCGAAATCCGCGGTCGCGTTCTGCGAGCTCGATTACGATAAGGTGGTGGAGGTGTGCGGGCTCTTCACGACGCGGAACTGGAGCATGCACCCGGACCTGGGGATTTACATGAACCGGCACAGCACGCTCGCGAGCTACCTGCACAATGTGCTCATGGCGGTCTGCGGGCGCCTGGCGGTTCCGGGCGGGAATATCATACCCGGCACGCTCATGCCGCTGGGCGGCCACTCGGACGAGCGCGACGAAAAAACCTGGAGGACGGTGGAGACGAACTTCCCGCCCGTGCTTGGGTACTACCCGCCCAACGCGATGCCCGAGGAAATTTTGTCCGATAAACCCGACCGGCTGCGCGCGGTGTGCGTGAGCGGGGCGAACCCCCTGCGCTCCTTCGCCGACACGACCGCCTACGAGCGCGCCTTCGCCAGGCTCGACCTCCTCGTGACGAGCGAGCTCGCCATGACCGAGACGGCCGCGCTCTCGCACTACGTGCTCCCCGCGCGCTCGGGGTATGAATCCTGGGACGGGACCTTTTTCCCGCTCACCTTTCCGGAAATATATTTCCAGATGCGCCGACCCCTCGTGGAGCCGGATGGCGAACAGCTGGAGGTCGGGGAGATTTACACGCGCATCGCCGATGCGATGGGCCTCATTCCCGCCATACCCGATTCGCTCCACGAAGCCGCGAAGGGACCGCGCGCCGCGTTCGGCGCGGAGCTCATGAAGTTCGCGATGAGCGAGCCCAGGGCCCTGAAGGGCATGCCCTTCATTCTGGCGAAAACGCTCGGGAAGACGCTCGGTTCCGGCAACCTCGCGGCGCTCTGGGGGATGCTCATGACCGCCCCGAAGCTTCTCCGGGAGAATGCGGTACGCGCCGGTTTCAAGGATTCACCGCTTATGGGCGAGGAGATCTTCCAGGCCGTGCTCGATCACCCGGAAGGACTCTGGATAGGAAAATGCGATCCCGATGACAACATGTCCCTCGTCACGACCGAGGACAAAAAGCTCAACGTGTACGCGCCCGAGATGCAGGACTGGTTGAGGGACCTGGATACGGCATCCGAGAAGCGAGCGATGGAACCGGGCGCGGAATTTCCCCTGATCCTGAACGCCGGCCGCCACATGTCGATGAACGCGAACACGCTCATGCGCAACCCCGAATGGAACAGCGGGAAGCGCG
Organism: Spirochaetota bacterium; assembly: GCA_004297825.1. Taxonomy (NCBI): domain Bacteria; kingdom Pseudomonadati; phylum Spirochaetota; species Spirochaetota bacterium. The sequence continues at coordinate 82,953 of SCSX01000078.1, read as the reverse complement.
CCTGCACACTCGCGATGCACCCGGACGACGCCGCGGAACGCGGCCTCGCCGACGGGGAAAAGGTGCGCGTCAGGACCCAGGCCGGGCAGGTTGACGTGGAGCTCGAGGTGACCGAAGCCGCGCGCAGGGGGCAGGTGATCATCCCCCACGGATTCGGGCTGGATTACAACGGCAACGTTTACGGCGTGAACGTGAACCGGCTCACGAAGAACACGCACCGCGACCATTTCCTGGGCACGCCCCTGCACCGCTACGTTCCCTGCCGCGTGGAGAAGCTCTGAGTGCTGGGGCGGGGCGGGAGGGACACATGAATACTGTCTGCGGGCACTCTATAGAAGAATACATGGTTATGGTGGAGCGTTTCCACGGCCACCCGGCGCCGGGGCTCCTGGCGGGCGGCTTCATGGTCGACCTCGCGATGAAGAATCTCCCAAAAGGGGAGTTCTTCGACGCGTTGTGTGAAACGACCGTGTGCCTTCCGGACGCCATCCAGATCCTCACCCCCTGCACGTACGGAAACGGCTGGCTCAGGATCGTCGATACGGGACGCTTCGCGCTCGCGCTGTTCGAGAAGTACGGCGGCGAGGGAGTGCGTGTCCACATGGACGCGGGTAAACTCGCGGCGTTCCCCGAATATGAGTCCTGGTTTTTCAGAAAAAAGCCCAAACACGAACAGGACCGGGAGCGGCTTATAGGCGAGATCGCGCAGGCGGGCACAATGGTACTGGGCGTGGGGCGGGTACTCGTTCACGAAAGTTTTATCGGGAAACAGAAGGGTGGAAAGACCGGGCTGTGTCCCATATGCGGCGAGGCCTACCCGCTTTCATCGGGGGACCGGTGTATCGGATGCAGCGGGATTCCGCTCTATCGATAAACCCGTGAGCGTGGAATTGCGAAAGCCGGCGGAATTTTTTCGTTCGCGCGTGCGCTTCGACCGCACCGAGCGTTCGGGCGCGTTTGGCGATATCGGCACCGTGGTTCTCCTCATCATCGGGATCACCGCGGTTTCAGAGATGGACGGGGGCGCCGTATTCGCGGCGTTCGCGCTCATGTAGGTGACGACCGCACCCGCATACGGTATCTCCATGCCTGTGCGGCCTATCAAGACCGCGCGATCACCCAGAGGTTCGCGGCAGGGGCGGTCAGGCGCGGCGCCCCGCCGAATAGCTTGATTTTTTCAACGCGCGATGCGATGCTGAAACCGGCGCGCGGAACGGCGGACGGGAGCATCGGCCCCCGCCCCCGCCTCTGGTACATTGTGACAAGGATTTTTTGGCCATGAAACTATTCGACGACGACGTTGCGGTTTCGGAAGCGGGGGCGCAGATATACGAGGGGGCGGTTTCCCAAAACTGGCTGGTGAACGGCAACCCCAACGGCGGCTACCTCATGGCGATCGCGGCGAACGCGATGCTCCAAAGGGCCGACCGAAAGAGCACGCCCATCGTCACCGCGAACTACATCGCGCGCTGCGCCCCGGGGCCCGCATTGGTGCACGTCGAGGAATTTTCCCGCTCCACGCAGTTCCACCGCCTCGAGGCGCGGCTCATGCAGGAAGGGAAGGAAAAGGTCCGCGTGATAGGTACCTTCGCGAACGAGAAGAACGACTGCGCGATCGAGCGCTACGAGTCCTCCGCGCCGGACATGCCGCCGTTCGATGAGTGCGTGCGCGTCCCCGAGCTTCCCAAGTTCTCCCTGCTCGCGAACCTGGACATGCGCCTCGATCCGGCGAGCGCCGGCTGGATGAAGGGGACGCTCGCCGAACGCTCCGAGCAGCGCGGCTGGATCCGGTTCAGGGACGGGGGCGTCCCCGGTCTCACGGCGCTCTTCCTCTTCGCGGACGCGCTCCCGCCCGCAATATTCGTAACCCAGGGAATGACCGCGTGGATTCCCACGATCGAGCTCACCGTCAACATAAGAAATCTCCCGCAGGGCGAATGGCTCCGGTGCTCCCTGCGCACGCGCTTCATCACCTGCGGCCTGCTCGAGGCCGACGGCGAGGTGTGGGACGAGGCCGGGAACCTGGTCGCGATCTCCCGCCAGATCGCGCAGTTTCGGCCTGCACCCGGCTGAGTTCGTATTCGGCGCGAGCGACGGCGGTTCCGCGTCCCTCGCGTCTCCCCAAGAACCGCGGAATCTCACCTTCCAATCCCCAGGAGAAGCTTGCGGAGCTTCCGCGCCGCATTGGTACAATTTCCCGGTTATGAAATATTTTTCCAGACGCAGGAAACCGGGATCGTACCGGTTTCCAACGCGCATAACGCGTAAAACCGTTTCGCGTCGCCCCGAATTCGACTGAGCACCCGCTCACTGGAAATATCTGAACCATGTTAAATATTTTAACCGACCGACCAATTTCTCCTCAATCGTCGCCGTGTGAAAATTTTCCATTGACAGTAAATTCATATTTAATGAAGTGGTTAAATGAGTTTTCACCGTACTTCACAAAATCCCAACTTTGAGCGGATGGAACTATGAGCGGCAAACATACCATAAACAGGGTAGTCGTGACCGTGAAGCAGGTCCCCGACACCACCCAGGTGAAGGTCGATCCTGCGACGGGGACGCTGGTGCGCGAAGGAATTCCTTTCATCGTCAATCCCTTCGATACGCACGCGGTCGAGACCGCGCTTCGGATGAAGGACGAATACGGGTGCAAGGTCACCGCGATCACCATGGGCCCCCCGAACTCGATCATGACGCTGCGCAAGTGCCTCGCCATGGGCGTAGACGACGCGGTGCTCGTGTCCGACAGGGCTTTTGGCGGCGCGGACACGCTCGCGACGAGCTACGTGCTCGCGGAGGCGATCAGGCGCATTCAGCTCGAGTACGGCCGGGTGGACGTCATCATCTGCGGTAAGCAGACGATCGACGGGGACACCGCGCAGGTAGGTCCCGGTATCGCAACCCGGCTCGGGTATTCCCAGCTCACCCTGGTCGACCGGATCATGAGGCTCGACCCCGTGGAAAAAACGATAACCGTCCGCCGCAAGATGGAGGGACTCAAGGAGGTCGTGCGATCCTCGATGCCCGCGCTCATCACGGTGGTCCGGGAGATCAACAAGCCCCGCTACCCCACCGTCCAGGACAGGCTCATCGCGGAGGAGGCGGAGATCCCCGTCTGGGACAACAAGTTCCTGAAGCTCCGTGATGACAAACTGGGCATGAAGGGCTCTCCCACCAACGTGAAGAAGATCTTCGCCCCCACGAGGGCGAAGGGCGAGATGATAGGAGAAGAGGGGGCAAGCCCCAGGGAGATCGCACGCGCGCTCATCAGGAAGCTGATCGAATTGGACATGGTCCAGGCGGACTGAGGACGCGTAAAAGACATATACCTTTAAGTACCGGAATTCACATCAAAGGACGGCATACCGATGAAGGAAGCATCAGGAGCACCTGAGAAAAAATTAAAAAAACCGCGCGGCAAGGTACGGCTTCTGCCCAACAAATGCATCGCGTGCGGCGCCCGCTGCGAATCCGAATGCCCCGCCGATTCGATAAGCATGAATGAAAAAGGGGAGCCGGTCATCGACCTTGAAAAATGCATCGCCTGCCGGAAGTGCGTAAAGGTGTGCCCGGCCGGCGCGATCGAACATTTCTACAATGCCGAGGAGCTCGCCGTTCTCGAGGAGATGAAAAAAAGCGGCGCGTTAAAGGCCGACAAGGACGAAGAGGTGCCCAAGGAGCCGCAGGCCGATCAGAGCTATCGCGGGGTATGGGTCTTCATCGAGCAGGAGGACGGCATCGTCGCGCCCGTGAGCTGGGAGCTCCTGGGCGTGGGCGCGAAACTCGCGAAGGACCTCGACGTGGACCTCTCCGCGTTCGTCTTCGGATCGAAGATCGACCATCTCATCAACGAGGCGTTCTGCTACGGCGCGAAAAAGGTCTACTGCATGGACCAGCCTATACTGCGCCATTACCGCACCGAGCCCTACCTCAGGGCAACCGTCGAGCTCATAAGGAAACACAAGCCCGAGGTCGTGCTTATAGGCGCGACGGGACTGGGACGCGACCTCGCGGGCGCGGTCGCGACGGTACTGGAAACCGGGCTCACCGCCGACTGCACCGATCTCACGATCGACAGGGAACACAGGCTTCTCGAACAGACGCGCCCCGCGTTCGGGGGCAACATCATGGCGACCATCCTCAACAAGATGCACCGCCCGCAGATGGCGTCCGTCCGTCCGCACGTGATGCCCATGCCCGAAAGGACCGAGGGCGCAACCGGCCAGGTCATCTGGGACATGCTCGACATGACGGAAGACGATATCAAGACCAAGGTGCTCGAGGTCTTATATGAAAGAAACTCGGACCACGTGGACATCTCCGGGATGGAGGTGCTCGTGGCCGGCGGGCGCGGCATGCTGGGCCCCGAAAACTTCAAGCTCCTGGATGAGCTCGCCGCGCTGTTGAAGGGAACCACGGCGGCCTCGCGCGCGAGCGTGGATGCCGGCTGGATGCCCTACGAACGCCAGGTGGGCCAGACCGGGAAAACGGTGAGGCCCAAGCTCTACTTCGCGTGCGGCATATCGGGTGCGATCCAGCACCTCGTGGGAATGCAGGATTCGGAGCTCATCATCGCGCTCAACCGCGACCGCGCCGCCCCCATATTCGAGGTCGCGCATTACGGGATAGTGGGCGACCTGTTCGCGGTGGTACCCGCGATCGTCGAGGAGCTCAGGGAATTCATCAAGGACGAGGCACCTTACGCAAAATCGCCCATCGGAGGTTGACACGCAATGACGCATGTTGAAAATATACTGTTCACGATACTTCTCACCGGCGCCGGCATCGCATTCCTGTATTCGCTCACGCGCCTGGCGCGCTTCGTCCTCATAGGCGGGGTCGACGACCGCCTGAAGGGCACCTTTATCAAGCGTTTCAACACGATGATCGCCTTCGCGTTCCTCCAGAGGCGTGTCATTGCGGAGGGATACGGGTGGAACCATTTCCTCATCTTCTGGGGATTTCTGGCGCTGCTCCTGGCTAATTTCGAGTTCGTGCTCTCGGGGCTTTTTCCCGGGTTCAAATACACCGCACTCGTCAATTTCAGCGGGATGGAATATCTCTACACCGGGTTCGACTTGATATCGCTGCTCGTGCTCGCGACCATCCTCATCGCGATCGCGCGGCGCGTGCTCCTGCGGCCCGCGCACATCGAGGCCCTGAGCCGCGACGCGTTCATAATCCTGGGCCTCATCGCCGGCCTCATGCTCGCCTATTTCGGGCTTCAGGGCGCGGAGATCGCGCTCGGGGGAGGCGGTGTATCGGCCCCCATGCCCGTGAGCGGCGTCGTCGCCGCCGCGCTTTCGTCCACGGACCCGGCTGTTCCGGGGGCGCTGATGCACCTCTTCTGGTGGCTGCATGCGGTGATCCTCCTGTGCTTCCTGAATTATCTCCCCTACAGCAAGCACATGCACATCCTCGCGGCGATTCCCAACTGCTTCTGCCGCTCCTTCGAGTTCGTCACCACCGTTCCCCGCGAGGAATTCAAAAAGGGCGCGCCCAACGGCGTGTCGTCGATAGCCCAGTTTTCGTGGAAGGACCTGCTCGACTTCACCGCATGCACCGAGTGCGGGCGCTGCAACAAGAACTGCCCCGCGACCGTGACGGGCAAGCCCCTGAACCCGCGAATCGTCATACACCAGGGAAAGGAAAATCTCCTCGCCAACGGCGGAAAAATCCTGGGCGGCAACCTGACGCGCGACATCACCCCGCTCATAGGCGAAACGGACGGCGAGGCCACGGTATCGGAAAAGGCGCTGTGGGCCTGCACGACATGCGGCGCCTGCATGGAAAATTGTCCCGTGTTCATCGAGCACGTTCCCAAGATGGTGAAGATGCGCAGGCACCTCGTGGAGGACCGGTCGAAATTTCCCGAGGAGCTCATGATCTTCTTCGAGGCGATCGAGAACCGCTCCAACCCGTGGGGCATCGCGCCCTCCGACCGCGGGAAATGGGCGGCCGGTACGGACGTCGCGCACTTCACGAAGGACGCGGGCCTCGAGTACCTGCTGTACGTCGGGTGCGCCGGCTCCTTCGACAGCCGCGCGAAAAAGGTCACGGCGGCTGTCGTCAAATCGCTCCGGGCGGCGGGGGTATCGTTCGGTATCCTGGGCAACGACGAGAAGTGCTGCGGCGATTCACTCAGGAGACTTGGGAACGAGTTCGTGTTCGACCGGATGGCGAGGGCGAACGTGGAACAGTTCAACGCGCTGGGCGTGAAGAAGATCATCACGACCTGCCCGCACTGCTTTTCGACATTCAACAACGACTACCGGCAGTTCGGTCTCGAGGCCCAGGTTGTCCATCACAGCGTGTTCCTCAACACCCTCATAGAGGAGGGCGCGCTTAAGCTCGAAAAGGCCAACGGGGCCGGCCGCATCGTGATGCACGACTCGTGCTATCTGGGCCGCTACAACAAGATATACAAGGAGCCCCGGGCCCTCATCCAGAAGGCGACCGGACACAAGGCCGTGGAGATGGACAGGAAGCTCTCGAAGAGCTTCTGCTGCGGCGCCGGGGGCGGACGCATGTGGATGGAGGAGGAGCCCGAACACCGCATCAACATCAACCGGGTGAAAGAGGCGCTGGACAAGAAACCCGACGCGATCGCCGTCTCCTGCCCCTACTGCCTCACAATGTTCGTGGACGGCGTGAAGGACATGAAGGCGCTCGACAAGGTCCAGGTTCTCGACGTGGCCGAGATTATCAGCGAGAGAATCAAGGCTTGAGCCGTCCCGGTCCGGCCGAAACGTGTGTAACCCCGTCCGTTCCCCCCGCGCGCCGAATCGCGCGGGGGGAACGGACGGAAGATGTGCTTAAGGTCTCCCTGCGTTAATCGGCCCCCCTTCCCTTTATCCAGATCTTCATACGCTCCGCGTCGCGGATAAGCTCATCCCTGAATTCGGGGTGCGCTATGCGTATGAGCGCCTCCGCGCGCTCCCAGGTGGATTTTCCCTTGAGCTGCACCACGCCGTACTCCGTCGCGACATATTGCACGATGGATCGCGGCACTGTTACGATCGAGCCGGGCTGGAGCGTAGGGACGATGCGGGAATGGAGCTTCCCTTGCTTATCCTTATGCGTGGACGAAAGCGAGATGATCCCCTTCCCGCCCTTCGACTGGAACGCGCCAAAAATGAAGTCGAGCTGTCCCCCGGTGCCGGACTTCTGCTCGGGCCCCACCGACTCCGAGCACACCTGCCCGAAGAGGTCCACCTCGATCGCGTTGTTGATCGCGACCACCTTGTTATTGAAGCTGATGACGCGCGGATCGTTCACGTAGTTCACGGGATAAGACGCGCACCCGGGATTCCGGTCCAGAAAATCGTAGAGCTTTCGCGTGCCCATCGCGAAGGTGTAGGTCATCTTGAAATGGTCCACCGATTTTTTCCTTCCCGTTATCCTCCCCGCATGGTAGAGGTCCACGCAGGAATCGACGAGCATCTCGGTGTGAATGCCAAGGTCTTTCAGGTCGCTTTCCGCGATCATCTGCCCTATGAGATTGGGGAGTCCGCCGATACCCAGTTGCAAACACACGCCGTCCTCCAGTTCCTTCATGATGTGTCCCGCAATCTGCAGGTCCACGTCCTTGGGCGCCTGGGGCTTCACCTCCGCGAGCGGGGAGTGCCGTCCCTCCACGATATGGTCGACCTGTGAAATGTGCACCGATTCGCGGTTCCCGCCGCAGCAATACGGGACGTTCCTGTTCACCTCGATGATGATCTTTTCGGCCTTGCTGATAACCGCGCCCGTCACGGAGTTCGCGAGCCCGAAATTGAAATAGCCCTTTGCGTCCATCTCCCCGGCTACGATGAAGGCGACGTCGAATTCCCGGTATTTTCGAATCGTTCGCGGAGCCTGGTGATAGGAAACGGGAATGTAGTTGCACAGGTTCGCGTCGTGAAGGCGCCGCGATACCGTCCCGAAGTGCCAATCGTTCATGATGACATGCGTGCGCGCCGGGTCCGCCTCCACGATTTTCGGGGCCTGGGTAAAACACACGCTCCTGAGGTCAAGCCCGTCGAGCTCGGGGATGCGTTTTGCAAGCGCTTCATCCAGGCATTCCGGAAACAGGACGAACTCGCTATAGAAAAGCCTGTCGCCGGATTTTACCAGCCCGGCGGCCTGGTCCGCGGATATGAGTTTTTCCCTGTACTCGGTGCAGACGTCTTTCATGGTGCGGCCTCCCTATGCGGTAATCGAGGGACGCGCCCTGCGCCCCCAGAGCAAGTCTATCCATCAGATTACGCAAATCCAAAAAAAATAGACGCGAGTGTCATATTTTCTTCGCTCTCCAGGCCTGCTCCTACAATATGCTTGTAGCCTTGTATGTCCATTTTTCCATGCGGTACACCACGAGAAACGTTGTGCGACATCTGCTTCAGCGCCGAAACGAAACGGCAATGGCGCCCGGGGATCTTGTAGAGACGTCCCGGCGGGACGTCTCTACAAGATCCCCGGGCATTACGGCGTGCGGCGATTTTCAGGGTATGCACTGACGACACGAGGGGACGGACTTATGTCCGCCCCCTCGTGTCATGAAGCGATTCAATCTCCGCCTTCGCGCGGCTGTCTTTGCCCTTACAGCTCGCCCTTTACTCCCGCGTAAAAGGCGATGCCGGGCGTATCGTAGCCCGCGGTTTGGTGGTAACGCTCGTCGGTGAAATTCTCCACCCTGAAAGTGAGCTTCAGGTTTTCCAGCACCGCGTACCACATGCTGAAGTCACCGCGCACATATGAACGCGCCTCAAGATACACCGGCGCACCGAACGCTCCCGAGGTGTAGTCATACCAGTAATCCTTTCTTTCGCCGACATATGCGACCGTGAGCGAAAGCATGATCTTACCCGTGGGTTCCCATATCGCCGTCATCCCCTCCTGGTATTCCGGCCTATGGAGAAGCTCCTTTCCTGTGGAAAGATCCTTGGTTTTCATCCAGGTCGCAAACCATACGAGCGAAAAGCTTTTTACAGGACGGAATTCTATCTGCCCCTCGACGCCGTGCGTATTCACGCGCCCGACATTGATCGTATTGTAGGGCGGCGCGGGGTTGAAACCGAACATGTCGCGGTAGTGGTTGCTGAAGTAGGTCGCGGAAATCGTAAGCCGCTCGTCGAGGAATGGCTGTTCGACGCCGGCGTCCCAACTGATCACCTTTTCTGGATCAAGGTCCTTATTCCCGCTCGACGGCGCGTAGAGTTGGTAGAGCGACGGCGCCTTGAAGCCGGTGCCGTAGTTCGCTTTGAAGCGCGTGTCGGTAACCGGCGCGATGATCGAGGACGAGACGCCCCAGGTCCACACGCTTCCAAAGGTATCGTGCTCGTCATAGCGCGCCGAGGCGCTGATAAACACATGGTCCAGCAGCCTCAATTTCTCGTTCACGTATACGCCCACGTCGCCCGCAGTCTTTTCTTCCAGCCGCGAAACGGTCCTCCCGAATCCCATGTCATAGTCCGAGTACGAGGACCCGTGCTCTTCACGGTAGTCGGCGCCGACGGTGAGGATGCTCACGTTCGCGATGTTGATCGTATGGCGCCACTCGGCCTTCGCCGTTTCGGACTTGAACCAGGAATCGTCGTAGATGAACGGGCCGGGGAAATCCAAGGTGTCGTTGTCGTTATCGGTCGTCCTGTAGGTATTCACATACGAAACCTGAAGCATGTGTTTCCACCAGTCGGTAACCGGTTGGGAGAATGAGAGCCCGGTACTGAGTGTGCGTGATAAGGCATCATAATTTGGGTCGTCAATAAAGGCGTCCTTGTCGAGCTCGTAGCGTGCCTGCGTGAAACGCACGGTCAAATCGAACCATGATTCGTCAAAGATGCGCACCCCGCCTCGTGCCGAAGCGGATAGATTGTTGTATCCATCGCGGTCTCCCTCGGCCGCTCCTTCTGCACGCGAAGCCTTTGAAATCCCTTCGGAATAGTTTTGAGAACCAGATATCGAAAAATATGTCCGGTCGTTTCCGCCTGCCGCACCCGCCGATCTCCGAAGACTATAGAAAGAGCCCGCCTCGACTGCACCGCGAACTTTGACATCTCCCTGACCCTTTCTGGTAATAATATTAATTACGCCCCCGGTCGCGTTCGATCCGTAGAGCGCGCTCATCGCGCCGCGGACCACCTCGACCCGCTCGATGTTGTCAGCGGTCAGGTGTGCAAAGTCGAAGGACCGGTCAGGGTTCATCGCGTCGTTCACTTCGATCCCGTCGATGAGCACGAGCACGCTCCCGGACTTTCCGCCCCGCATGAACACCTGCGCCGTCTCACCGAAAGAGGAGTTCTGCTCCACGACTACCCCGGGCACGCTGCGTAATGCGTCCACGAGCATCGCCTTCCCGCTCTTCTCGATTTCCTCCCCTGTGATCACGGTGACCGATGCGCCGGTCTCCCGGATGAGGGTCTCGCTTTTTGAAGCGGTGACCACGATCCCCTTCGAGGAAGCCACAGGCTTCTTTGGGGCTTCCTGTTCACGGTCCGGGCCTTTCTGCGTATCGGCCCCGATCGCTGTTGTCTCTTCCAGGCCCTTTTTTTCTTCGGGCTTCTTCCCCGCCTCCTGCGCGTACACCACACCGGCAAGCAGGGCACTGATAATACCGATAATGAAAACCACTCTGAAAAAACGCATACGTCCTCCCTCAAAATTAATGTGCGTCTCTGACGGATAGCTGAGGGAACGGGGGTCGAGGGGCGTGCCGTAAAAACAAAAAACACGCCTCTCGGCGTGTGATGATGAGGGATGCGTTCGGATGTTGAGGAAAATCGGCCAAACGCGCTCACCGGCTCCCAGACCTCGAGGATACCCAGTAATGTGGAGTTCCCGGCTCATCCGCGCCTGGGGCGCGGATTCACGGTTGCGGGACAGCGCGGGATTTTCACCCGACTTCCTCCGGTTGCTCTTTCAGAGAACAAGTAATGAGGTGACGTTGATTGGCATGATGCCTGTTGTCAATCGAATTTTCGATTTGGGGCCGATATTCATGTCTGCATGAACGGGGCGCGGGGTGTATAATTATGGTTTGTGCATCACGGCGCGGTTGGATAATCTACGTTACAGGCGTACGGTTTACGGTGGGGCATGGTAGAGACGTCCCGGTGGAACACCGTAGAGACGTCCCGGCGGGACGTCTCTACGGTGTTCCACCGGCCAATTCCCATGACCCCGACCTGCCTAGAACATATTTTGGGTTGACAGGCACTCAATAATTCGACTAATTTCATTATCCATCTTAAACACTGGAAGAATATGGACACTCAAAAAATATCAATAGTGCTTGTCAGCATAGTCATCGTTGGATCGCTTTGGGGGTGCGCAGAAACGGCCCAAAACGAGGTGACCCTTAAAGTCATTGGCAACGGAACAAATTTCACCGGAGGTTATAGCAGGAATGGAGGCGACTACCAGCCGCTCACCCCTGTAGAGGCTGTAGCTCCGACTTTCACCGTATTTGGAAAGGACTTTGAAGATGTCGATCTGCTTGAGGTGTATGCGATACGTGATGATCCCGTCAGCGAATTAGCTATAAAATTTTATAGAAATAATAAAATAGTGAAAGAAGATTCTATAGATGAGACAAGTACGGCTACCACACTTTCAGTTGATTATACTTTTGGTGAAGAGGACACCTCTACTCAGTAGCTACCTTTAAAGGAACACCTAATAATGCTGAACTACGAAATCATCGACGCCACCCGCGCCCTTAACATAGCCCGGTCGCTCGATAACTATACCGCCCCGTTCAAGATAATCGACGGCTACCGGCTCATCGACAACGGGATCGATCCCGAGGCGACCGTCCAGATCGAAGCGGACGGGCGTTATATTCACGAGGCATCGACGGGCGATGGTCCCGTGGACGCACTCGCGCGCGTGTTGAAGAAGGCGCTCACCCCGCTTTTTCCCGAACTCGCCGGCGTCAAACTGATCGATTACCGCGCCAATATCATGGACGCCAAGCGCGGCACGGCGACCGAGGTCGAGGTGACGATAATCTTCACCGATGGCACGGGCGTGTGGAAGGTATCGGCACTTTCGGAAAACATCAACGTCGCGTCGTTTCGCGTCCTCCTGGATGGGTTCGAATACGCGATCCTCCAGCACCGGGCAAAACCGGTATAATCGGACCCCTAACTGCATAATCTCCCAAAACCAATTAGCGTTCTTAAATAACTAATTATATTCACCCGCCGAACCATGACAGGAAAATATTTTCACAATTTCCAGCCCTTGTCCGTATAAACAATAACAACTGTATCGGCGACAAGGGGGAGCATGGATATTCTTACCACTTCCATCAACATGCACAAGGACACCAGGAGTTCGGTCAGGCGCGCAGCCAGGACACTCAAAATGTCGCAGCGCGACATAGTCGTGCTGCTTCTCAAGCGCATCATGCAGGATATAATGACAATGCAGGGTGAGTTTACTACGGTGCGTTACCAGCCGGATGACAAAGCAGGTGATTGGCATTGTTTCTGCATCCAGTACTATCCAGAGGAGTATGAATTTTTTAATGATTTACGCCGGCTTTGCAAATACACGATTTCATATCTGGTAGCAATAGCGGTAATAAAATATATGGCCGAGCTTCTGGGGGATAGGGAATCAGTTATAATTAATTATTTAAATTATACTCAGTATGCGGTCGGCACCCCTTCCATGAAGGGCATACTATGTTGGCATTTTTACTGGGGAAACCCGCGCCTGCCAGAAAAAATCAACACAGACGCCCGAATCCTTCGTAAAACCCATCACCCGAATCACCTGCACCGCTACCTTGAGCGTCTCTGCTGATCTCGATGATATACAGCGGGTCACCGGAGACCGCGCTTTTTCAGGATTTCATCAAGCGCAGCATTAAGCTCCGTGAATTCGAATTTGAATTTAAGCGCCTCGAGCCCCGACGGCTGCGCCCGCTGGCTGGTGAGCGCCAGGTCGTCCGCCATTTGTCCCAGCAGCAGACGAAGCGCGAATGCGGGAGCATGGAGGAGCACCGGTCGATGAACGGCCCTTCCGATCGACTTGTAGAATTCGAATGCACGCACGGGCCACGGCGACACAAGGTTGAAGGCGCCCGCCGCTTTCCGGGTTTCAATGAGAAACCTGATCGCGCGCACCTCGTCCCGCACATGGATCCATGATATCCATTGCCTCCCGCTGCCCGGGATCGCTCCGGCGAAGAATCTGAAGGGCAGGATGAGCATCGGCAACATCCCCCCACCACCCAGGACGGCACCGGTCCGGATGATTACCCTTCGCACATCTTTCTTTTCGGCGATCGCAGTGGACGCTTCCCACTGGCGGCAGACTTCCGCAAGGAAACCTTCGCCGTTCGGAGTACGCTCGTCGGCGACCGAATCACCGGTGTTCCCGTAGTAGCCCACCGCCGAGCCCTGCACGAGCATCTTCGGTTTTTTCTTCGCCTTCACGATCGCGTCGCTCACCGCGGCTCCCGCGCGCAGGCGGCTTTCCAGTATCCGCCTCTTCTTGTCGGGCGTCCAGTAGCCGCTCCCGATATTGTCCCCCGCCAGGTTTACGATCGCTGCCGCACCCTCCGCGAGATCGAGCCATCCTTCCGAACTGTATCCATCCCATTTCACCGCGCGCACGCCTTTGATCCACGGATTCGACACGGTGGAGGGGTCGCGCGAAAGAACTACGATTTCATATCCTGTACCCGCCAACTCAAGCGCGAGCGCGCTTCCGATGAAACCGCTTCCCCCGGTTATTATAATCCTCCCCGGCATAACCCCTCCTCCCCACGATCAGGGATGTTATGGAACCACTCCCGCATTTCATCGCCTATATAACTAAATACTTTAAATTCATCGCGCGGGCGACCTGTTTCTCAAAAAAATTTGCACGCGGCCATCGCCCCTGATTCGCGGAAAACCACTACCGCCGTCAAAGCCTGATCGCGAACCGGAACCCGTAGAACGGGCTCCGCGCCGTGGGACAGCGCCGGAAGCGATACTCACGCCCGCGTTGTGCAACATCGCTCATGAGCGAGCCGCCGCGCAACACCTTGTACGTCGCTCCGAATTCCCTGCCGGGCACGCCGCCCGGGTAGGCATCGAACCAGTCGGCGGTCCATTCCCATACGAGGCCGGGGGGCCGATACCCTTCCCGGCTCTCCGACGCGCGCTCCAGCAACTCAAGAAATTCCTCCACGGTGCGGGCAGGCCCTGGTTCCCCGCCTCCCGCATCCACGACCGATCGGACGCCGCTCCGGCGCAGCCAGGCCTCATACTCTGCCTCGCGCGGGAGTCGGATGAGCATCCCCTCCCGGGATGCGCGCCATTCGCAGTAGCGTACCGCGTCGTTCCATGAAAGCTGGAGGGCCGGGAAATCCGAGTATCGGTCCAGAAAATTCTTATCGGCCTCTGTCCCAAAGGGAGCGCGCCAGCAGAGTCCCGCGCGCTTGACCCATCCCCTCTCCCAGGTCCAGGCCCAGCCCTCGACCTCGGCGAGTGTGCGGTAACCGGTTTCCCGCGCAAATATCTCGAAATCCGCGCCGCTCACGTGGCTTCGCGCGATCCCCAACCGCTCTATCCGCACCGGATGCGCCGGGGTTGCGTTCAGGAAAAATTCCTTTTTTATCCTTTCCGCGTGCGCCGCCGCGGCCCGCTCCGCCTCCGCGGGTTCGAGACCTATCGTATATTCGCCCACCGGAATCTCGTCAAACGCGCGTCCCGCGCGGCTAAAAACCGGGAGTCCACTCGGGCACATATTTCTTCACGATCTTCGGCGTTATGCCGTTTGCTTTCGCCAGTTCGCCATAGAGCCGGCCGCTCGTTTTTATGCTGCGCTTTCGCGTGGGATGCGCGTGATCAACGTGGATCAGGCCGAAACGGGACATGAGCCCGTCCACCAGCTCGAAATTATCCATGGTCGACCAGTGATAATAGCCCGCGATATCCGCGCCATCGCCCATAGCCCTGTGCATGGCCTCCGCGTGGTCCAGGATGTACCGTGGACGAAGCTCGTCATTGTCGTCGCAGGTTCCGTTCTCTGTCACATAGATGGGGAGACCGTACAGCTTCCAGTACCTCATGAGCACGCGGTAGAAGCCCTCGGGGTAGATATCCCATCCCAGCTTGTTTTTCGGGAGCGCGGCCCGGCCCAGCATCTTGAGCGGAAATTTTACAAGGTCCCCCGAGTAGTAGTTGATGCCGAACACGTCAAGTGTGCTCTTGTCGCGCATGACGCGTTCCAGAAAATAATTGTTGAAATACCTGTCCGCGAGGCCCGCGCCGAACCTGTCCAGGGGATTTCTCTCATTGAAGGGATCGAACGTGCGCAGGTGCTTCGCGACGCCCACGAGCGGCGCGGGCCAGCCCTTGCGTCCGTGAATCCCGTGTATCAGTCCATAGGCCTCGACGTGGGCAGCGGCCATCGCGTTCTGGACGCGGAACATGAGGGGAAGGCTTTTTTTTCCGGGGGGAAACTCGCCAAAGAGATACGCGAGCGTCGCATAGACCGCAGGCTCGTTTATCGTGATCCACACGTGGACAAGGTCGCCCAGGTCCTGGACCACGCGCTCCGTGAATAGCGCAAAGCGGCGCACGGCCTCGCGGCCGGCCCATCCCCCGTCGCGCACGAACCACATGGGGTTCGAGAAATGATGAATGGAGACCATGGGTTTGATGCCGGCCTTCTTCATTTCTCCCAGAATGGCGCGGTAATGCGCGATGGCCTTCTTGTCGAAATTGCCCCGCTCCGGCTCTATGCGCCCCCACTCGAGGCCGATACGCGCCGCGGAGTGGTTCATCTTTTTCATGAGCGCGATATCGCCCTTGTAGTACTTCCAGAAATGGACCGCGTCCACGGGATTGGTCCCGTCCTTGATCCGGCCCTGCACCGCCCAGTCGTAAAAATCGTGGCTGGTACATCCGCCCTCGACCTGGAACGCGGAAGTCGCGCTCCCCCACAAGAATCCCTTTGGAAAAATGAGCTCCCGGTCCATGCGCCCTCCTCAGTGTTCAGTCGCGCCGTTACCGGCGTTCAGCAAATCTTCCACGGCCGACGCGAGCTCTTCCACGGCGCGCGCGGCCTGTATCATCCTCTGCTTTTTACCGCGGGCGAACAGGAGCATCTTCCCCCCGCGGCCCCCCGCGACCCCCGCGTCGGCGTGCGCCGCCTCGCCGGGTCCGTTCACCTCGCACCCCATCACCGCGATCACGATCGCACGCCCGCGCGCGCGGAGCGCGTCGGAAAACCGCCGCGTGAGCTCGGTCTCCACGGACGTCGCGAGCGCGAGAAGGTCGAGCCCGGGATCGGTGCGGCCGCAGGTGGGGCAGGCGACGATGCGCAGGAGGGGAATGCGCCGTCCCGCCGCTTCGAGTATGCGCTTGGCAACGCGCACCTCCTCGACCGGGTCCCCCGTCATCGATACGCGCACGGTGTCTCCGATCCCCTCGAGGAGCAGGGAGCCGATAGCCACGCTGCTGTGAACGGTGCACGCCAGCCCATACCCGGCCTCGGTGAGGCCAACGTGAAGGGGATAACCGGCTGCGCGCGAAAAGAGCCTGTTCGCCTCCACCGTCTGCACCACGTCCGACGACTTTATCGAGACCACGATATCCCGAAAGCCGCAGTCCTCGAGAATGCGCACGTGCTCCATCGCCGATGCGACCATGTTTGCGGGGGTCGCCTCGGGGTAGCGCGTCGTATCAAGCGAGCCGCCGTTCACGCCTATCCGGATGGGAACGCCCCGCTCCTGCGCCGCGCGAACCACTTCCTTCACCTTGTCGACCCCGCCAATGTTCCCTGGATTGATGCGAATCTTGTCAATACCGGCCTCGATCGCGGCGATCGCGATCCTGTGATTGAAATGTATGTCCGCCGAAAGCGGCAGGGTCACTTCTTGCCGCACCTCTTTCAGGAACCGGACGGCCTCCTCGTTGCGGACCGCCAGCCGCACGAGCGCGGCGCCCTCGGCCTCGAGCCTGCGGATCTGGTCGACGGTCGCGCGAACGTCTTCAAGGGGGACGCTCGTCATTGACTGGATGGAAATGGGCGCGCCTCCGCCTATGGCGAGGCTCCCCGCGAAAACCTGTCTCGTATGTGTCCCGTGAGTTGTCATCGTCCTTCGTCCCGATCGGTGTCGTAGCATAGGGCATGACCGGCGGAAAGGGCAATCATTTTTCAGGGGCATGCGGCCACGCGCCGATTATACTTGAAAAAAAATCATCCAATGTTCAAATGTGTCCATGAAAACGAAACCGTTGCGAACATTCGCCGCGCTCGGCGCGGCCGTTTTATTTGCCCTGACCTCCTGCTACAGCCTGGAGGACGTAATCGACCGTTCCCGGACAAGACCCGGTTTCTACGAGGACCGGATATACTGGCAGGGCCAGCCCGCAGGCAGAAAGCGCGATTTCAGCGAAACCGGGGCGATGGGCTATGCGGCGCTCATGCAGGGCCAGGGATTGTATCGGCCCGGGATGCAGACCTGTACCACCAGCAGGTACGTGTACGACCAGGTGACCAAGCAGAACAGGCTCGAGTCCTCCTCGACCGTCAACATGACGAAGATCGACGGCGCGCGAATTTTCGACACCGGCGGGACTCACGTGCTCACCCTGATCAGGATGAGCGTTCCCGTGAATGGATGTTCGTGGGAATACGAGTACTTCACCTATGACGAAACCGGGAAAACCTTTGCGCGCGTCTCCCCGAACGCGGGAATACTATCCCTTGACGAGGCCTGGGGGGAGATGATTCGGGGGCAGATAAACCTCCTGGACCGGAAGGACGCGGGCGGGTCGCTCGGACGGATTCCCGAAGAGGATGAGTTCCAGGCACGCAAGGCGCGCTCCCTGAAGGAAGAGACCGCCGATACGCGCCGCACCGTGATCGTGAGCGCCGGCATGGAAGGCTATTTCTACAACACCGTCTCCCGCGCGCCGCGGGACGCCCGGAGCAAGATGGACATCGACGTCGCGCCCATCTACATGGGTTACGTACGCGCCGAGGCCGCGTTCACGAACCTCTTCTTCCGCTTCCAGTATAAATCGGACTTTGGGACCGGGCACGGAAGCGTCGAAACGGGAAGCGATGCCGCCGACGATCTGGCGGTGAGCCGCCGCGCATCGGCGATCCTGGACCTGGCGGCGGGCCTGTTCGGGATCGAGCTCGGTTACAGCTCCGAAACCTATCGGTTTGGGAGAATTAATTATGAATTCTACGAACCTCCGCTCTATACGACCCAAAAGACCGAACGCCGCGATTTCGTGATGAAAAACCGCCAGGTCTCGGCCATCTACCATTTTCTCTGGAAGGATATCGACCGCCTGGGGGGGACCTCTCGGAAAACCAAGGCACTGGACATCTGGACCGGGCTCAGGTACCGGAACTACATGGCCCCGAAAATCCGCTACACGGAAATCGATAAAGAGGGAGACCCGGCCGCGGGAACCGTGATAGGCGAATCGACGCCCCAGGTGATCAGCTTCAAATCGTATTGCGCGGGCGTGGGCGCGAACAATTTCCTGCGCTCCTCCGGCGCGGGGTTCAACCCGCTGATCGGTGTCGAGCTCTTTGGCGGCTACGGCTACACCCGTATGAACTGGTACGATTATTATCACGATACCGCGTATATCGGCGACGATAAAGCGGCCGCCGGCAACAACAAGTACCTGGGCATGGGAATTTTATCGCCGGGGGGAACGCTGGGCGTGCTCTACAATTTCACCGCGGGCGCGGTGCAGAGCGGCCTGCGGCTCGAATACCGCTTCTCCGGGACCCTTCTCATGACCGACAGGTCCGGCGACTACGCGCGCTACTTCAACAGCCATTTCGACTACTTCCACTCGGTGGCCTGTTCGTTCGAGGTCATGCTGTAACGGGACACGCGTATCAGTCCCAGCTCTTCCTGCCGTCCCCGTTAATGGGGATGCGCGCGCCCAGGAATTTTGGCGCGGGGCGCAGCAGAATCTTGAAGAATGCCTTTATCCGCGCGAAAAATTCGCGCGTCTCGTTCAGCATCCATCCCCGGTACACGCGCCGGTCCGCCGAGAGGCCGTACGCCTCCAGTCCCAGCGCGCGGGCAATGTAGAGCGCGCGGTAGAGATGGAATCGCTGTGTGCAGATTACCACGCGCTTTACCCCGAACACCTCCGCGGCGCGATACACGCTGTCGTAGGTCTCGAACCCGGCATGGTCCAGGAAGATATCCTCCGCGGGTACGCCCTTCGCGATGAGATGGCGCTTCATGGCATTGACCTCGTCATAGTACCGCGTGCCGTGGTCCCCCGAGAGCAGGAGCTTCCCCGCCCCGCCCTGAACGTACAGTGCGCGCGCCGACTCCAGCCTGTCCTCGAGCACGTGCGAAAGCCCGCCGCCCCGGTACACCTTTGCGCCCGGCACCAGCACCGCATCGCACGCGGCACCGTCCAACGTGGCCTCGCGTATCAGCCCCCTCGTCGAAAAAATAAGGTACGCGTTTATGCATACGCATACGACGAGCAACGCGCATCCCCCGGCGCACGCTTTTTTTAGAAGGCGCATCATCGAGGCGGCATCCGGACCCTTCATGTATCCTCCGTGGTGAAAACCGCAGGCAGCACGCGGGATTGATCTGCCGCGCGGCCTGAAAGGGAAGAATACAAGCCGGGTCGCCGAAAATTCAAGCGGTAATTATTTTATACTCTTTCAGGGCCGGGGGCCGATAAGATATGCAGCAGTCCGGAGTCTTTTTTATTGACAGATACGCACGCGTGCTGTAAAAAAACTCGCGCATGCTTTAATAAGACTTCCGGTTCATATTTAACACGCCGATTCCCGGGGCCGATAGCCTGGCGCTCCGTCAACCGACGCGCTGTTGCGCCATCCAGGGGGAACCATGATTTACGACTGGAATTTCGCCGAGCGGATCGCCTGCACCGATGATGAGCGCCGGGAATGCGCGCGTCTCATCCCCAGGCTCATGAACATGGGACTCAAGGCCCGCAGGGAAGGCCTGCTCGCGCTCGAAGACGACCTGGAGGACGCCGGTCACCCCTTCCTCCGCATGGGTCTCGATCTGGTGGTAAACGGCACCGATCCCGAGGCAGTGCGCAAGGCCCTTGAGATGCAGATACTATCCCAGGGATACCGGGGCCGGGAGCTGCTCGAGCGCGGCATTCTCCTCGAAGGGCTGCTCATGGTCCAATCCGGCACCATCCCGCGCTCCATGAAAGACCTCCTCGCGGTTTTCTTCGCCGAATCCTACCGGGGCGCGATCGACTCCCTGTGCGAAGAGGAATACGAGGGAACTACCTCGAAGATACTCGCCCGCCTTGAGGGACGCCCGCCGGTATCGGACGACACCGCGCTGCTCGAGCGCGCGATCGCGGACCTCTCGAACGAGGATATCATGAAAACCCTCCACGAGATCGACACGCACGCGCTCATCGTCGCGCTTTCCGGGGCGAGCGGGACCGTAATCTCAAGGATGTGCGCCTGCCTTACCCCGCGCGCGAAGGACCTGCTCATTGAAGACCTTATCAGCTTCCTCCACTTTCCGCCCGACATTTCCGATATCATTTCCGCGCAGGAAAAGGTCCTGACCGCGCTCGAAAACCTGGAGGACGACGGGGAAATGGCAAACCCTCCCCCGCGCTCCTCATAAAACCGGCACCCATCCCCTCTCCCGCGCACCGGGGTTTTTCTTGCCCCGGCCGGGATATTCCGATATACTGCCTCTATGATCGTTGCTTCCTTGATTCCATTCAGTACCGGAATTTTCCCCGGAGGATCGCCGCGCGTATGAGCCCCTTCAATCCCATTTTTTTCGAGAACCGGCAGCGGTGGCGCGAATGGCTTGAGCTCAACCACTCGTCCGAAAGGCTCGTGTGGGTTCTGTTCTACAAGGCCCGCACCGGGATTCCCTCGATGGGCTACGAAGAGGCCGTCGAGGAAGCGGTCTGTTTCGGCTGGATCGACAACCTCGTCAGGACCGTAGACGGGAAATCATACGCCCAAAGGTTCGCGCCCCGCAAGCCCGGGGGCGCCTGGTCGGCAACCAACAGGAGGCGGGCGCGCCGTATGATCGCGGAGGGAAGGATGACGCCCGCGGGCATGGAGTCGCTCGCGGGAATCGACCTTTCAGAATCAGCGGACACCGGAACTGAACCGGTACCGATTGAAATACCGGGTTGGATCATGGACGCCCTCCGCGCATCGGCCCCCGCCCGTCTCGCCTTCGAGGGTCTGCCGCCCTCGACACGCGCGCTTTACCTGCGATGGGTGCTCTCCGCGAAAAAGGACGAAACCCGCAGGCGGCGCCTTCGCGAAATCGTCGACAGGCTCGAAAAGGGCGAGCCGCTCGGGATGAAGTAAGCGCATTTCCCCCGAAAAAAAATACGGAACCCTCGCCCCGATAAGATCAGAGCCAATAAAACACTTGCGAACCGCGAAAATCATGATATGCTTATGTCCATCACCGGCTGGAGACCGGAGCGTTTCCACGCCGAATTCCAGGAGTTACCACCCATGCGATCCGAATTCAACGCCTTCTTCCTGTCCAAGTATGAAAATTCGAGCTACCGCGAGCAGCAGCGGGCGAAGCTTCTCGTTACCCTTTCAATCGTTATCATGTTCGCGCTCGGCGTGCTGGGCCTTGCGATTGGAATACTTCAGGGTAAAGGATTTAACGCCTCGGTAGGCCTGATCCTGGTGCTCGAAGTCGTATTCATGTCGACCATGGTGCTTGCCAAACGGGGGCATCTCGACGTCGCGGCGCACTGCATGCTGGTCCCCGCGACCGCGGGGATATGGTTCATCCTTTTCCAGACCACCGCGACACAGGACCTGGTTTCCTCGATCAACTCGATCGTGTACATTTTTACGATACTCATAATGGCGACAAGCGTGACCAACCGCATCTCGGTCTCGGCCTATGCGCTGTTTAACCTGGGCGCGATCGTCGCCTATAATCTCTACTTCAAATCCACGGGGATTCTCTCCCCCGAGCAGGCCATGGAAAACATGACCGATTCGCTTATCGCCACGATCCTGACCTCGGGGGTCTGTCTCCAGATCCTCTCCGTAAACATAAAGTCCCACAAGATCATCCAGGACGCGCTCGGTGAGAGCCGGCGGCAGGGCGAGGACATTAAAAACATCCTGGAGCAGACCAACGGCGTCGCGGTCAAACTCGCCTCGTCAACCGAACAGATGGCCTCGACCACCGACAGCTTTTCCAGCAACGCCCAGTCGCAGGCCGCGTCGCTCGAGGAGGTCACCTCCAGCGTGGAAGAGATCACCGCGAGCGGCGAAAGCGTCTACACCATGGCGAAACAGCAGGTCGACCTCACGCAGAAGGTCACCGACGAGATGGGCACCCTTTATGGAATTGTAAAAGCCGTGGGCGAGAAAATGGCCGAGGCGCTCTCCATCCGTGACGAGCTCAACCGCATGGTGGAAAAATCCAGGGCCGATATTCAGAGCGCCCTCCAGGGCATGTCCGGCGCCGGCGCGCAGTTCCAGGGCGTCCAGGATACCGTGAACATCATCGAGGACATATCGGACCAGATCAACCTGCTCTCCCTGAACGCCGCGATCGAGGCCGCGCGCGCGGGCGATCACGGGCGCGGGTTCGCCGTGGTGGCCGAGGAGATCGGCAAGCTCGCGGACAACACGTCGAGCAACGTGAAATCGATCAACGAAATGTTCAAGGCGAGTAACGTTGAGATTGGAAAGGCCTACGCACGGCTCGAGGCGTTCATAGAATCGCTCAACCGGATGATCCAGCATATTTCGGAATTCGGCGCGCGGATAGACCGGGTGGTGGACTCGGCGAAGGAAGACCTGGAGCTCAACAAGGCCATTCGCGGCTCGCTCGAAGGGGTGCTTGCCGAATCGAACAAGATCGTGGGCGCGACGAACGAGCAGAAGATCGCGCTCGAGGAGATTTCAAAGAGCATCGCCGGCCTTAACATGACCACGCAGGAGATGGCGCTCGGTTCCCACGAGCTCTCGGACACCTCGAAGGAACTCGCGCTCACCGCCCAGGACCTCATGGGCGTGTCCGGCATCGTGCGCGCGTAGCCGTACCGGCGATCCCACGTCGTAACTCCCGGGAGTACCGCCTTCGAATCCCGACGCACGTATTCGTTTCTAAAATTTCCCGAACGCTTTTCGCACGATACGGGCGGGGGGCCGATGCGCCTCCCGGCCGGAATGGGACCCCCAGTCGAATCGACGCCCATGGATCCCCGCCATAAAGCACGCCCGTTGCGTCGTTTCCCCGGTTGATGCGTAATTTGGTTTACAGGGAACAAAACCCCGATAACACTGTCCGGCGTCGTCCGCACGCGGATGATATCGGTACTGAAATTTTTTACGAATCGAACGGGGCCAGGACATGGATGAATTTCTGAAGGCGCTGCTGCTGGGCATCATCGAGGGGATCACCGAATTCCTCCCGGTATCCTCCACCGGCCATCTCATCATAGTGAACCAGTTCGTGGATTTTACCGGCCCGTTCGCGAAGCTCTTCGATATTGTGATCCAGGTCGGCGCGATATTTTCGGTGCTGGTATATTTCAGGAAGAGGCTGAACCCGTGGGCCGCGCCCGCGGGCAGCGCCGGGCGGAGAGACGTCATCGAATTATGGAAAAAGTCCCTGGTGGGCATGCTCCCCGCGATCGTGCTCGGGGGACTTTTCGGGAAGTTCATCCAGTCCCGCCTGTTCAACCCGGTCACCGTGGCAATCATGCTCGTCGCCGGGGGCGTCGCACTCATCGCGCTCGAGCGCCGGAATGCGCCCGGGCCCATCGCGGCGATCGGGGACCTGTCCTATCGGCACGCGATCCTCATAGGCCTGTTCCAGTGCCTCGCGATGGTCCCGGGGACATCGCGCTCCGCGGCGACGATTATCGGCGCGATGCTGCTGGGGACTACACGGCTGGTCGCGGCCGAGTTTTCGTTCTTCCTCGCGATCCCCACCCTGTGCGCCGCGGCAGGCTACTCGGTGCTCAAGGCGGAGCGCGCGCTCACCGGCGGCGAGATCGCGCTTCTTGCCGTCGGGCTCGCGGTGTCCTTCGCGACGGCCATGCTCGCGATCGCCGGCTTCATGAAATATATTTCCACGCGGGACTTCAAGCCGTTCGGCTGGTACCGCATCGCCCTGGGACTTGCCGTGCTTGGGTGGTTTTTCCTGGCGTCGTGAACGCGGCGCGGCCTTATATAACTATATATCCCCGCGCGGGCGCATCAGCCTTGCCCGGCCGTGGGGTCCGCCAGCACCACCAGCGCATCGACGGCGACCGGGTTCGACCCGCTCACGAGAAGCGGATTGATGTCGATCTCCGCGACCTCGGGGTGCAGGACCGCGATGGCCGAGAGCGCCATGAGTACTGCCGTGAGCGCGTCCCGATTGACCGCGGGCATGCGGCGGAATTCGCCCAGCACCTTCGACGCCCTTATCTCGTCCTGCATCTCGCGGGCGTCCCTTTCGGAAAGCGGCGCAACGCGGAAGCTCAGGTCCCGTAGCGCCTCTGTGTAGATTCCGCCCAGGCCGAACACGACACAGGGGCCGAATCCGGGATGGCGCGTCATGCCCGCGATGAGCTCTCGCTCTCCCATGACCATTTTATAGATCACCGCGCCCGTTTGTCGTCCCGCGCGTTCCTGCAGCGTCGTGAAGGCGGCGGCCGCCTCGCCGCGCGACCTGAGATTCAGGAAGACGAGCCCCTTCTCGGTCTTGTGGAGTATCTCCGCATCGCACGCCTTGAGCACGACCGGGTACCCGAGCGTATCGGCGGCCGCGGCCGCACCCTCTGCCGTGTCGACGAGTTTCTCGGCGGTTACGGAAACTCCATACGCGGCAAGGAGCGTTTTCGCGGCGTGCTCGTCCAGGGAGGTGCGGCCCTTCGCACGGGCCTCGGCCAGGACGCGCCGCGCGGCGGGGCACTCCGCGGGAAGCGCCGGATCCCGGTGTGGGGCGCGATTGCGAATGTGATAGTGACGTAAAAGCGCGTTCATCGCGTGCGCCGCCTTCTCGGGGCTGTCGAACACGGGGACGCCGCTGTCCATGTACATCTTCGAATAATCGTCCTCGCACCCGAAAAAGGACGAGACCGCCATGGGGATTCCGTGCGTGAACGGCAGCCTGACCGCGTTCGAGATGCCACCCCCCAGGGAGCCCAGGATCGACTCGAGCGGCGCGTCGTTGATGAGCTCTTTCAGGTGCGGGTACACCGCCGCGATGAAACCGGAGCGCATGGCCCCGTGCAGGACGATGCCGTCCACCTCCCCGCTCTTCATGAGCATCTCGGGAATCGTATCGGTGATAAGGTTGATGTCCATCATGAAGGTGACGTCCACGGGATTGATGCAGGGGGCGTGCGGCGGAATGAGGGGACGGATTTTTTCCTGGAGCGCATCCGAGAACCGCGGCATCGTGAAGCCGCCGGTTTCGCACGTGTGCGCCACCGCCGATCCCGGCCCGCCGGAATTCGTAACGATGCCGATGCGCGTCCCCCTGATGGGCGGCTGCGAGGCGAGCGCCCATCCTATGCCGTACAGGTCCTCGACCGAGTGCACGCGGATGATGCCCGCCTGCCGGAAAAGCCCCTCGTACAGGTAATCCGGTCCGGCCATGGCGCCGGTATGGCTCTTCCCCGCCCGCGCCCCGGCCTCCGACCCGCCGATATACTGCGCAATCACGGGCTTGCACGGTGTGATCTTGCGCGCAACGGCAAGGAAACGCTCGACGTCGCCGATTCCCTCGACGTACAGGGATATCGCCTTCGTCTGCTCGTCCTCGCCAAGGTATTCGAGCACATCGGCGAGCGTGATGTCCGCCTCGTTCCCCACGCTCAGGGCCTTGCTGAAGCGGATGCCGCGTCTCTGCAGATAGGGAAGCACCTGTGCGACGTAGGTGCCGCTCTGCGAGGCAAAGCCCAGCTTCCCCGGCGCGGGGTCCATGGCCGCCACCGTCGTGTTGAGGGGAAGCCCCGTATTCAATATGCCCATGCAGTTGGGCCCCACGAAGCGCATCGAATGCCGGCGCGCCGTTTCCACGAGCGCGCGCTCTTTCAGCACGCCCTCCGGCCCGGTTTCCCTGAACCCGGCCGAGATCACGATCGCGCGCCTGGTCCCCCGCTTCCCGAACTCGTCCATGAGCACCAGGGCCTGGTCGGCGGGAACGATGAGCACCGCGAGATCGGGCGTTTCGGGAAGATCCGCCACGGTCGCGAACGCCGGGAGTCCCAGCACCGTCTTCTCGCGCGGATGCACGGGGTAGAGCCTTCCCGGGAAGCTGTCCTTAACGATGCTCAGCGCGTTCAGCGTGCCCATCTTCATGAAGTTGTTGCCCGCGCCGGCCACCGCGATCGACCTCGGGTTCATCAGCAGGTGAAGGGGATTTTCGCTCATGGCATACGCTCCTGGGAAGTGGGGTTTGTCCGCGGCTGTGCATTCCGCGCCGGATTGGGGATGGAAGAGCATCGGCCCCGGGCCAAAAACTTTTTTGAGTCCGGCGATAAAAAGCGCGGGGTCCGATACGGGCACGGATTTTCAAGGAAACCCGGGCAAGGGAGCGCGTTTAAATCGCGCGCGGCTCACCCGTGCGGCATCGCCCCCGTCAGCGGAAACCGATCACAAGGCTCCACGCGGGATCGGCAAGCTTCTGCACCTTGAGTTTCCGGTAACCCGCCCCGCGCAGCCATCCCAGGTACTCCCTGCGGGTGTAGATGTTGCCGGCCGGGCTCTGCGTGATCATGTGGAGCGCGAGCGTGGCGGCGCGCATGTCCTCGCCCTTGAGGTTGTCGAAGATCACGACGATCCCCTTCGGGTTGAGACGCTCCATGCACATCCGGAGTATCTTCCGGTTGTCTTCCGGGGATTGCCCGTGGCAAAGGTTTCCCAGGAAGGCGATGTCGCACGTTCCCTCCGGCAGAGAATTCGTCGCGTCGCCGTCCTTCACCGATACGCGATCGAGCCGGGTAAGCTCGGTTCCCATCACGGCGTTCGATTCGGGAAGGTCGAAGATAAGCGTATCGATCCCCCGCAGCGCGAACTCGCGGGCCACCGTGCCCGGCGCCCCGCCTATGTCCCAGGCGCTCTTCGCGTGGGGCGCGAGCTTCAGGCAGGCGTCGACTATTTCCGGCGCGACCGCCTTTTTCCAGGGCGAATCCATTCCGCGGATGAAATCGGCCATGGAAAAATCCTTGTAGCTCTGCCTGTCGGGCATGCCGGTTTTCAAGACGTGCGCGAGCGTACGCCAGGGATTCACGAGGTAATAGAGAAACTGCCAGAAGTCCCCCTCGTACTGTTTTCCCTCCCGTTCGACGAGCCTTTTAATTACGCCCGCGGGAACGCTGTAGACGTCCTTCGATTTTTTCAGGTATTTCATCTCGTCCAGGGCGTCCAGGAGCGCGAGCGTCGCCCGCGCGTCCCAGCGCATGCGCCGGGCGAGGCCCGCGGCGCTCTCTGGGTTTTCCGCGAGCGAATCGAACACCCCCAGCTTGTGCGCCTGGCCCACGAATATGAATTCTTCAAGCGATTTCTGCAGTTCACGTATGTTCATTTCTGTCATCCAGATTATTTATAGACATCGCCGCGGGAGCCAATTTTAACAACTATGGCGATCTTATCTCTCAGGATAAAAAGAATCCTGTATTTTCCGATCCTGATCCTGAAGGTATCCTTTTCCCCAATGACCGGCTTGAGATCGAGCAGTCCGCCGTTTTCCAGTTTTCCCAAGGCAAGATCGATAAGGGCTTTATACCCTTCCGGCAGCTTCTTATATTCCCTGACTGCTCGCCTGGTAAATTCTATCGAACGCTTTTCCAATTGGTTGTGGTTCCATGCGTATATGCGTCAAGGGCGTCTTTTACGGCACGCTTTTCGGCTGAATTCAAAGGCGCGGTATCTTCCCTGACAACCGCCTTCCAGAAAATTTCCACCAATGAGCTTTCAGGAACGGATCTCAACATTCCTATTATCACGTCCTCGGGGATTGAAATTTTTTTTACCGGCATGTCAAACCTCACAACCCGTCAGTCAAGACGGGGAAGAACTCTTCATATGGATGAAACCCTGAGCCAGTTTGTAATAAACAGCGGTTCCGGGCGCAATGCAATAATTATTTTTTTACCGCGTAGAGAATCACGCTCTTGGGAAAGAGATTATCCAGCAGGCCCTCGAAACGCTCCATGAAGCGGGAGCCCATTCCATAGGTGAGAAACGTCCGGTAGCCGCGCGTGAGCGGCTGGTTCTCCAGGTGGAGCCCCACGACGCAGCGGATCATCCAGTACACGGTATGAAGGGCGTGCCTGAAATCCACCGCGTAGACGTCGAGCCCCTGGCGGTTCAGTATCGCGACAAGCCTTCGGGGGACGTACTTCCGCACATGCCCGCCCGGGGAGGTGAAGTATTCGTAGGTGAGCGCGTCGAACATCCATTCGCTTATGTACGTGGGAACCGTCACCGCGATCCGGCCGCCCGGCTTGAGCACGCGCGTGAGCTCGCGCGCCGCGAGCTCGTCGTCGTCCACGTGCTCCATAACCTCCGAGCAGATAATCCGGTCGAAGGTCGCGTCCCTGAACGGCAGCCTGAGCGCGTCGCCCAGGTGCACCTGGCAGCGTCCCTCGGGGTGCGCCTGTCCGTTTCCCATCATGACGGCCATCGTGTAGCGCGCCTTGCGCACCGATTCCATGTCCATGTCCATGCCGAGCACCTCCGCGCCGCGCGCGAGGAACTCGAAGGAGTGCCTCCCGGTGCCGCAGCCGGCGTCGAGCGCGAGCTGGCCCTTCTTCACACCCAGGAGGTCGAAATCAACCGTGAGCACTCATGACCTCCCGGTAGACCTCAACCATCTCGCGCGCCGCGTTTTCCCACGTGAATTCCTTGAGCACGCGCACGCGCGCGTCCTTGCCCATCTTTTTCCTGATCGCGGGATTGTCGAACAGGAAATCGATCCCCTCCGCGATCGCCTCGGGATCGCGCGGGGGGACCAGGTAGCCGGTCTTCATGTGCTCGCCCACGACCTCGGGAAGCGCCCCGCCCGTGGCGGCGATCACCGGTACCTCGCAGGCCATCGCCTCCGCCGCCGGGAAGCCGAAGCCCTCGTACAGGGAAGGGCACACCGCGATCTCGGTCTGGGCGTAAAGCTCGACCAGGCGCGTGAGCGGTATCTTCCCGGTGAAGGTCACCCGGTCCGCGATCCCGAAGCGCTCGATCCAGCGCGGCACGTAATTGCGGTTGGGTGCGCCCCCGTCCACGATGGTGAGATGCGCCCGGTGTTTCATGAGCGTCATCGCCTTGAGGAGGTAGATCACCCCCTTCTTGCGATCCTCCACGTTTCCCACGAAAATGAGGCTGTTCCTTTTCTTCTTCACACCCTTGAGGGGATAGAAGATGCTCGAGTCCATACCGTTGTACACCACGCTCTGGTTTTCCATGGGTACGCCGAACGCCTTGTTGATTTCCCGGGCCGAATCGTGCGACACGGTGATGATCTTGTGCATGCGGTTCGATACGATCGTCTGCATGATGAGCGGGTAATAAAGGATCCGCTTCATCTTGAGCGCGAAATTCGAAGGGTACTCGAACCAGGTGCTCCGGTCGATCGAGAGCGGATGATGCAGCGTCGATACGAAGGGAACCCCCAGCATGTTGATCAGGAGGAACCCATATCCCAGGCACTGGTTGTCGTGGATGACGTCGAATCGGTGCGTCTTGAGAAGGTCCCTCAGCTTGAGAAATGCGCGGATCGAAAATGTCTCGATCTCCGGAAATATTCCGAACTTGGAGGCGCAGAATTCGTAAAAGTTGAGGGGCTCGAAGGTCGCGAAGGGCTTATGGGGCTTGATAAAATCCTTTTTTATATTGAAATAATTATGATTGCTTATACGATGCAGCGTCACGCCCGGCATCTCGAACGGATACGGCGGCCCCACGATCGCATGAACCTCGTGACCCATCTTGACGAGCTCGCGCGCGACATACATGAGATAAATGCCCTGCCCCCCGCAGTAGGGATTGCCCCGATAGCTCAACAGACAAATCTTCATACGGCCCTCCTATACGACTCGATCACGTCACGGTAGACCTGCAGGGTATTCTTCGCCGCCACCGGCCACGCGAATTTTTCCTCCGTGCGCTTGCGCCCCTTCTTTCCCATTTCGCGTCGAAGCTTCCCGTCGCCCAGAAGCTTCATGACGGCGTCGGCGATCGCCTTACCGTCCCGTGGCGGCACCAGGATGCCCGCGCCGTCGTCCCCCACCACCTCGGGCAGCGCGCCTGCCGTCGTCGCGACCACCGGCGTCTCGCACGCCATGGCCTCCGCGGCCGGGAGCCCGAATCCCTCGTGCAGGGACGACATCACGAGGACGGTCGCCCTCGAGTAAAGGCTCACGAGGGCCGATATATCTACCTTCCCGGTAAACCGCACGCGTTTTTCGAGCCCCATCTCCGTGATGATGGTCCATGCGCTCAGGCGCCGGGGCGGCCCCTCGTCCACTATGGTGAGGGTCACGTCTTCCGGGAGAAGGCTGAGCGCCTCGAAGAGATAGCGCATGCCTTTCTTATGGTCCTCGGTATTTCCCACGAAGAGGAGCATACGCCCTTCGCGTTTCTCTCCCGTGTTCCTGAAACCCTCGACATCCATCCCGTTGTACACCACGGACACTTTTCCGGGGCTTACCCCGAACTCGGACCCAAGGTCTTTTATGCCGCTCCGCGAAGACGTGATCACACGGTCGAGCCGGTTGATTACCGTCTTCTGCATGGTGAGCGGGTAAAACATGACGGTGCAGAACTTTTCCCACATGTTCCTGTCAATCATGAAATCCGCCCGCCGGTCATGCGAGAGCGGATGGTGCACCGTCGTCACTATGGGCATCCCGTACTCCTTCATGGGGAGGAGCCCCCAGCCGAGGCACTGCACGTCGTGTATGATATCATAGCGACGCTCGCGGAGCAGGTTCCCCAGGAGGAAGAAGGCGCGCATGCTGAACGTCTCCATCTCGGGGAAAACGTGGAAGCGCGTGAGCATGTAGTCGGTGAAATGCCAGGGAGAGAGAACGCGCACCAGCTTTTCGTAGGGGAGCCTCCGCGTGCGCTCCGCCCACAGGTTCAGGTTGTCGAGCCTGTACACCCGCGCCCATCCCTCGATGGGCTCGGGGTAGGGCGGCCCCACGATCACGTCGATCTGGGCGCCCAGCTTCGCGAGTTCCTTCGTGAGATGGTAGAGGTAAATCCCCTGCCCGCCGCAGAAGGGGTTCCCCCTGTAGCAGAGAAACAGAATCCTCATCTCATGGATTACTTCTTGCCCTCGGGCAGGGTCGCTCGCGCCGTGATGATCGCGATGCCGACCCAGAATACCATGCCGAGCACCACGAGGGTCACCGCGGCCGCGGGCAGCGCGAGCGCCCAGTAGCTGCGAATGTACAGCCCGTAGACGAACGATGCCGATATGGCCAGGACCAGCAGGCAGAGGATCAGGGCCTTGATCTTGGCAAAGTCTTTCTTTTCCACAATTTCAGGCATAGGAGGTGCCACCTTAATAGTTAATATCGTCCACCCCACCCAGAAGCCGGTGCCGCACAGGAGCAGGGCTACCATGGCGATGGGGATCGTTATCGCGGAATACGCGCTGAGACTCAGGCTTTCCAGCGAAATGATTTCGTGCTCGGAAACATTCAGGAAGGCATAATATACGAAGAGGGCACCCAGCGCCAGCGCCGCGGCGCACGCGGTGTACCCTGAAAATCGTGAACGTTGCATATCTCTATTCCTGGTTAAAAATCTAGAATCAGCTTTATAACTCTGTCCGCCCTTGCGACCGCCGTCTCGAAACCCTGCTGTATCCGCTCGAACGGCATTACGTGGGTGATGAGGGGCGAAACGTCCACCGCGCCTTTCAGTATCATGTCGAGCGCGTAAGGATAATCGACCGAAAGGTCCGGGCCCACGGAGGCGACCATGCGGAGCTCCTTGCGGAAGAACACGTTGAAATTGAGTCCCGGGCGCTCCTCCAGGCAAATGCCGAAAAATGCCACCTGCCCGCTGTGACAGGCCAGGTCGAAGCACGCGTTGATGACCGCCGTATCCTGCCCGTACGCGTCAATCACGATGTCCGCGCCGGCGCCCGCGGTGAGCGAGGCGACCTCGGTCGCCGGCGTGCACGATGCGGGATTGAGCGCGATATCCGCGCCCATTTTTTTCGCGGCTTCCAGCCTGTAGTCCAGGGGATCGACGGCGATAATCCGCCTGGCCCCGAAATTTTTCATGAGCGATATGAACAACAGTCCCACCGGACCCGCGCCCATCACTAGGACCGACTTGTTGTACGGCCGGTCGATCCTGAACGCGGAATGCGCCACGGCGCCCAGGAGCTGCGTCATGAGCAGGACATCGAGATTTTGTCCCGCGGGGAGCTTCTGCAGCCGTCCCGGATCGGCGACATGGAATTCCTTGAACGCGTCCAGGGCGGTGGGATAATACATGACGAGATCGCCGGCCCGGAACCCGCTCGCGCCGGGCCTTTCGACGACGCCCAGGCATTCGTGCCCGGGGTACCCGGATGGGAAGGGATAGTGCGCGGGATTGTAGGCCTTACTGAAATAGGGGAGGTCGGAACCGCACAGGGCCGCCTTTTTCAGGCGCACCAGCACCTTCTCCCCTGCTTCCGGTGTGTTCTCCTCGACGATTTCTATCTTTCCGGGAGAAACGATTCTGGCAGATCTCATCGTTTACCTCAGGTCCGGTTGACACTGCAACGTTAGAATCAGGCACGTAATTGTCAACATATTTATCCCGAACGCCATTCAGCGTCCCGGATACCCGCCGGGGACCTATCGGACCATATAAAAAAATCTTGACGTCCACTGACTCTCGGGTATAAGAAAGTGAGGAGTGTGCAGGTTTCCTGGATTTAGGCGCGCCGCCCGGCGCCGGGGGTATCAATGTGCACTAATCGCGTTCCGGAGATTATGAAGACATCACGATTGATCACCGACAAATATGCGCTCCTCCGCGTCGAGGGCTCTTTAACCAATGAGAACATCCAGACTTTCAGCGAGGAGATCGAGCGCCTCATGGAGGAGCGGACAAATCTCGTCCTCGATTTCTCCGAGGTAAGCTTCATCTGCAGCGCGACACTGGGCCTGCTCCTGCGCTTCAACCAGAACTTCAACCGGGAAAACCGCGCGTTCGTCATCTTCGGGGTTCACGAGGACATCATGAAGATTTTCACCATCACCGAGGTATCCAACTACCTTTCGCTCCACCCCACCCAAAAGGAAGCGCTGGAATACATGGATGCCCGCATCGCCCGGCAATAAGCCGAAGGCCGTCCATACCACACCTGCAATGAAGATAATCGCCTGTCTGGGAAATCCCGGGAAAAAATACCGCAATAACCGTCACAATATCGGGTTCATGATCGGGGAGATGCTCGCGTCCCGGTACTCGATCGCCCCGTCCAGGAAGGAGTTTGGCGCACTCACGGGCTCGGGCCGCATCGCCGACGAACGATGCCTGCTCGTCTTTCCCCAGACCTTCATGAACCTGAGCGGCCGTTCCGTCAGGGAGGCGCTCGCCTGGCACGAGGAACCGCCCGACAACCTGATCGTCATCCATGACGAGATCGAGCTTGCGTTCGGCGTCTTCCGCGCGAAATTCGGGGGCGGCCATAAAGGTAACAACGGCATCCGGTCGATCATGCAGGAGCTTGGCACGGGGGATTTTCACCGCGTGCGCATCGGCGTGGGGCGGCCCGCGAACCCGGAGATTCCCGTAGCGGACTACCTGCTCGCGGATTTCACCGCGGATGAGCGCGCCGGGATCGAACGGCTCGCCCCGCAGGTGCTCGATGAAATCGTCGCCCTCATCGACAGGAACGATCCGGACGAGGAGCAGGGAGACGGGAACCCGTAAACCCGACGGAAGCCGCCGCGCATTTGCTACAAGATAAAGACCTCGCTCAGCACCCCGTAGGCACTGTTCAGTTCCTTCATCCTCGATTCGCCCTCGGTATGCAGGTCGGGGTGGTATCTTTTGGCGAGCTCGCGGTAGCGGCGGCGCACCTGGCTCTTTGAAGGCCGGTACAGCCCGAATACCCCGAGCGCCCTCTCGATCTCCCCCCGCTTGAACGCGTACACGAACACACCATTCAGCAGTCTCTTCAACAGATCGCTTCTTCCGAACTGGATGTTCCCTGGGTTCAGATAGAACTCGCGCACGCAATCGTAGGAAAGGCCCGACAAGCCCTCCGGGTGCAGCAGGCGATGTCCCGCGCAGTACCCGGAATCGTCGGCACGGTCCCCGCAGTACGCGCCGGCATCGGGATTGTAGTGGCGGCAAATGCCGTCCTCCGGAACGGGCAGGAGGCGAATCCGCATGGGATCGAGGTGCAGATACAGCCCCTCCCCG
This sequence comes from Spirochaetota bacterium, assembly GCA_004297825.1. NCBI lineage: Bacteria > Pseudomonadati > Spirochaetota > Spirochaetota bacterium. Next base: position 48,579 of record SCSX01000078.1, on the reverse strand, counting down.
CCCACGGCTTCCCTGACCAGATAGAGTGCATGGTAGAGGGAAAAGTGCATCACGAACAGGTCCTGGCTCATGCCGGGAAGCTCGTCGCGCGTGAGCGCGCGCAACAGCTCCGCCTCCGAGCAGGGCGCGGATTTCTCGTCGAGATAGCGGCGTATTTCGTCAAGGTCGAAATGGAGCATCTCGGGCATTGTGTAGTGAGATTCGTTCATGGCCTTAGACTATTTGCCTTCAAATATACTTCGAATTTCTGAAAACCTCAAGAGGGCCAAATAAAATGGCCCCCGTGATCCCATCCTTCAACCAGAATTTTCCAAAAATGTCTTGCAATTTTACACGTTTTTTTGCAAGCATCGATGGACGGTTACGATTAGAATTATGTCTCTTGCTTCGCCGTCCCCTTGCCGGGTCCGGCGCACTTCATCCGGGAGCACCACCACATGCTGAGCGCAAAGATCAGCCGCAGGAAAAAGGGAAGCGAGTTCGGGCTTTACGCCGAGGAACCCATTTTCGAAAGGGAATTCATCTGGATGCAGCACGAGGGCGACAGCAACAGGCAGATATACCTGTCCTGGGATGATATCCAGAAGCTCCCGGACGGGCAGAGGCGTATATTCCTGAACTACTGCTACCAGGTGGGCGCCGATCTCTTCTCCGGCTACGTCGGGATCGAGGACGTGCTCACGGACGACTCCAATTTCATGAACCATTCCTGCGATCCCAACTGCTGGTACGAGGGGGAGATGCTCGTGGCGCGCCGCGATATCGTACCCGGCGAGGAGATTACCTACGACTACGCGACCGACTGCACCGGGCGCGACTGGGATTTCCAGTGCATGTGCGGATCACGCGAGTGCCGGGGAAGGCTCTCGCGCGACGACTGGAAAAAACTCCAGCCGGTGTATAAACACCACTTCCACCATCATCTTCACCGCGCGAAAATCGCGCGCCGCAAGGCGGGCTGACCGCTTCACGCCAGGTCGCCGTTCTCCACGTAGCCCCAGTGCTTATTGATGAGGTGATAGCAGACGCCCGTCGCGGCGATCTCTATGCCCGTTTTCATGAATATAATTTCGGCGTTTTTCAGGTTCGTCACCGATCCCGAATCCGCGTACTCGACCGCGAGCGCGGCGCGAATGCGGGCCACGGGGTCGCCGTAGGCCTCCAGGAGCTCGCCCGACAGGATCACGAGGTCGGGCTCCAGGATGTTCACCATGTCCAGCAGCGCGGACGAAAAATAACGCAGCCGCTCATCCATCATGGCGCGCACGCCGGGCGCATCGTTCCCGTACAGGGAAATTATCTCCTGCAGATCGTGGTGCCCCGCCGCGGCGCCGCTCCCCGCCCCCAGTGACGATATCGCCTCCGATATGCTCTGGTGGGAAAAGTACAGGTCCAGGCAGCCCCGCCTGCCGCACGCGCACCGCCGGTCCTCGTCCGATACGCGCACGTGGCCCATCTCCCCGCGGTCCGTTACGATTTCGCCGTGGTGGATGAGACCGCTCGCGGCCCCGGAACGCGCCGAGACGAAAAGGATTTTCCGGTACCTCCGCACCAGGTCCGAGCTGTACAGGACATACGAGGTCATGCTCCTGATATTGTGCTCGACCTCGATCTCCCTTTCGGGAAAAAACTCGTGAAGGATGTCGCAGAAATTCACCCCTTCGAGGAACGGCATGAACACGTAGCTGCGCAGAACGCCGGTCGCCGCGTCTATATCGCCGGGGATCGAGCAGCCTATATTCCTGATGCGGCCCGCCACGCCGGCGAGCCTCGCGGAAAATTCCCCGAGGTGCCTTCGAAAAATTTCCAGGAACTGCTCCCTCCCGATCCCGAGCGCGAGCTCGGTCGTTGCGGTGTCGCGGACACGGTTCGAGAAATCGACGAGCGTGCTGAGTATCCTGGCCTGGTTGAAGGTGACGCCCAGATAATAGAGCTTTTCGCCGTTCAGGCGGAAGAAGACCGCCTTGCGGCCTTTCGGCTTCTGTGCGCCCTCGGAGGGGACGATCAGCTCGTCCCTGGCGAGCCCGTCGAAAATTGAAAGCACGGTATCCATGGAATACCCGGAAAGCTTCTTCGCCTGGATCTTCGACAGGTATTCGTTCCTCCGGAAAAGGTCGATGATGAGGTTGCGCTTATTGGTTTTCCTGAGGTCGATATTCACGCCGTACGCCATAAGTCTGCTCCTTCATCCTGGGGTGAGCCCTATTTATCGGCGACCGATTTAAATGTCAATGGTTAATCGCCCCGGCAGGCGTTATCGCACGGAAACGCCCGTGAGCGAATCGGCCCTTTCCCGGGCGGAGCAAATGATGTGGTGCGCCGACGTAACGGGTTCCCGTTTCACGAAAATATAATACTGAAATTTTCAGATTATTGCGAGGGGCGGCTGCCGGGGTATGTAATTTTTCCATTGCGGGGAAATATTCCCGGGATTCAACGGGACGGTCAAGGGGAACGGCGTCCGGTATTTCGCGAAGCGGGCTGCGCCGATACAGGATGGGGCCGGAATGGACGCCGGACGGATGTATCGGACCCCCTCTCCCCTCAGGGCTCGAATTCGGTTGCCGGCACCGCAGGATGGCTCGAGACTATGGCCGGGTGCGGCTCGCCTATCACCTTCATGGAGCGCCATTTTCCGCCCATGAAGCGCAGCAGGAACGCGAACCCGAGCAGGATCACGTATGCCGACGCGATGTACCAGGCCGTGTATATCCCCGCGCGAAAGACGATGAGGGCCAGGTACGTGGGGACGATGAGCACGCACAGCGAGACGCAGCAGAGCATGTACATCACGAAGCGCGTATCGCCCGCTCCCTTGAGCGCCGAGGCGAACACGATATTGAGCGTGTCGAACACGCTGTAGACCGCCACGAAGCGAAGCAGTACCGCGACCGTCGCGTAGACCGCGCCCATCTCCCCGACCTCCGCGTTCGCGGCGAAGGGCCATATGAACACGCCGGGCGCGAGAACGTACGCGAGGGAGATCGTTCCCATGTAGAGCAGGGTGAGATGAAAGCCCGACCAGACGCTCCGACCGGCGAACGCGGGATTGTCGGCGCCCAGGTACTGTCCCATGAGCACGGACACCGCGATGCCGATCCCGATCATGGGCATGAAGGCGAGCGTGTTGATGCTGAAGGCGATGTTCGTGGCCGCGAGGCTGTCGGTGCCCAGCCGCCCTACGAGGAGCAGGAAGATGTTGAAGCCCACGATATCCACGAAAAACTGCACGCCGCTGGGCAGCCCGAATCGCATGAGCCTGCCGAAGAGCTCCCCGTCCGGCCTCCATGCCGCGAGGCTCCGGTACGTTATGCGGTAATGCCGTTTCGCAAGGAGCGCGACGTAGAGACCGCAGTAGGAAAGGCCGGCGACGACAGTGGCGATAGCGGCGCCCCTGACGCCAAGCTCCGGGAAACCGCCCTTGCCGAATACGAGCAGGTAATCAAGGAGGATGTTGACCCCCGTCCCGGCTACATTGACCCACATGACGGGCCACGGCTTACCGATCCCGGTGAAAAATCCCGCGAACGCCGACGAGGCGATCCCGAAGAACGCCCCCGCGTTTATTATCATGAAATATTCGATCTCGTACGCCTGCACGGCCGGGTCGTGGCCGATAGCGCCGAATATCTCGGGGGCGAAGGGTATCATGAGCGCATGGAAGACGCCCCCTATGAGCGCGACGTAAACGCCCTGCCACGCGGTCGCCCCGATCCGGCCCGGCTGCCGGGCGCCGAAATACTGCGCGACGATTATCCCGACGTAGCTCGCCGTACCGATGAATATACTCATCGTCGAGAAGTTGAGTATGCTCGCGGGTACCACCGCGGCGATGGCTTCCCTGGAATACCAGGCAAGGAACATCCTGTTCACGAAAAGCTGTATCGACCACGAGGCGGTCGAAAGCACGAGCGGGAGCGCGAGTACCAGGAGCTCCCGGTATCCACCTTCCCTTCCCCACCGCTCACCGAGCGCGATTTTCATGCCGTGTGCCCCCAGGCCCGATTCTAATGTAAAAATGAACGGCAAGTATGTCTACCGGCGGGCAAGGTGTACAAGCAGATTTTTCCATTGACAAATGAATAGTGTTCATAGTAAAAGTAACCGTCTGTAAAGTGTACTGGGATTCTCATTCACCCACCCGCCTGAAAAGGCGGGAGCTCTTTTCGGTAAAGACATATCATCGAACGAAACGTCCCCACATGAAAGCGGTACTTGAACATATAAAGGCGAACCAGAGCATCCGGCTCATCACCTACGCGGTCACCTCCACGAGTGAAAACCGGATGAAAAAGCTCCTCGCCGTGATGCTTCGGCAGCGCGACTGCCTGGTCCTGTTGAGCCCCATATACACCTGCCTGAAGGAACTAATAATCAACGCGGTCAAGGCCAATTACAAGAACATCTATTTCGAGAACTACACCCCGAAAAACCAGGCGGACAGCCTCATCGATTACCACATGGCACTCCAGCTGTTCAAGCTCGAGATCTCGCGTGAGGACTCGAAAAACCTGTCGCGCATCGCGCGCAAGAGAAACATCACCGCCGAAATCGAATTCATCGTGAACGACGAGGACATCCTGAGCCTCAGGGTGACCAACCCGGTTCCCATGACGCCCTCCGAGCTCAAGACCGTGCGTAAGAAACTCGAGGACGCGCGCGTGTGCAACGATATCTCGGAGTACTTTCTCATGAACGCGGACAACCCCGAAAACGAGGGCGCCGGCGTGGGTCTCGTGCTCATCGCGATGATACTCAGGGGCCTGGGGGTGGAGCTCTCCACGTTCGTAATTTCGTGCGACGATGTTACCACAACCGCCTCGCTCCTCATCCCGCTCACCGCGGAAACCGTGCGTCACTACCGGGAAAACACCAGCGCGTCCGCCTGAAACGCGCCATGAAAACCGTCGATATCGCACTTTCCCCCTGTCCCAACGACACCTTTGCCTTCCACGCGCTCGTACACGGGAAGATCGACACGCGCGGCCTCGCGTTCACCGTCGCCATAAGCGACGTCGAGGATCTCAACCGTCGCGCACTGGAGGGCAGGCACGCCGTCACCAAGCTCTCCTTCCATGCGTGGCTGCTCCTGAAAAACCGCTACACGCTCCTCGATTCGGGATCAGCGCTGGGACGCGGCTGCGGTCCGCTCGTGGTTTCCCGAACGCCCGGCATCGATCTGGCACGCGCCCATATCGCGATCCCCGGATGGTACACGACGGCATACATGCTGCTTCGCCTCTGGATGCCGGGTGCGGGACGAGTCACCGCGGTGCGTTTCGACGAGATCATGCCGGGTGTGGCGGAGGGCCGATTCGACGCCGGGCTCATAATCCACGAAGGACGATTCGTCTATCCCCTGTATGATCTTGTGCAGGTGATCGACCTGGGCGAATGGTGGGAGCGTGAGACCGGGCTCCCCATCCCCCTGGGCTGCATCGCGGTCAGGAACGATCTCGCACCGATGCGCGGCGACATGGGCGCGATAGTGCGGGCCTCAGTCGAATACGCGCGCGCGCATCCTGCCGATTCGCGCGCGTACGTGAAGTCGCACGCGCAGGAAATGGACGACGAGGTTATCGACAAGCATATAGGGCTTTACGTGAACGATTTCACCCTGGACCTCGGGGACGAGGGAAGGAAAGCGGTCACGGCGCTCGAGGAGATGGCGCGTTGCAGGGGAATACTGGAATAGTCATGGCGACCATGCTCGAGGCGCAGCCGCTCATCCGCGCGCTCGGCCTGAAGCTCTTGATCAAGCGGCCCTTCCGCGTCTACGCGGGCGGAACGCATACGCTCGTCATTTCAGGGATAGGCAAGGCGCACGCGGCGATGGCCGCCGCCGAGCTCGTCGTTCATCACGGCGCGCGGGTGATTCTCAACGCCGGCGCGGCCGGCGCGCTCACGCGCGAATTACCCCTGGGCGGGATATACCAGGTTACCCGCGCGGTCGAGCCCGACCGGCCGAAGCTCATCGGGAGGGGCCTGCGGACGCTTCTTCCCGACACGCTTGAGGGTGTCGCCGGGGCGACGCTCGCCACCCAGGACCGGCCCATGGTGACGGAGGAGGAGCGCCGCGCCGTCTCCCTCCTCGCCCAGCTCGCCGACATGGAGGGCGCCGCGGTCGTGCAGGCGGCGCGGCTCTACGGGGCGCGCTGTCACCTGTTCAAGTTCGTGAGCGATACCCCGGACCATTCCAGCGATTTCAATATCGTCGCCAATATCAGGAGGCTCCGCGGCGCGTTCGCGGACTTTATCGCGGACAAGGTGCTCCCCGAATTATGACGGGCGTATCGGTCCCGGCGATTCGATGGCGATTTCAAGATTTCCGCGGCATACAATCAACGGGCGTCCGCCGCATCGCGATGCCCGAACAGGAGCATCGTCATGAAATATCGCCTAACGTTTCTCATCGCGGCCCTGGCCGTGTGTTCGTGCGCGCCCTCGAAATCCCCGGGCGTGGTGATACTGGTCTCCGCGAACGCCGAATGGGCCGCCCTCAAGGAAGTCCTTTCCCCCCCGCCCTCCCGGCTCGAGAAAACCCCATACGGCGAATATTTCTTTCGCGAGATCACGGGCGGGGACGGCGCCGCCAGACAGGTGCTTTTTTTCCACGGGGGATGGGGGAAGATAGACGCCGCGGCCTCGACCCAGTACGCGATAACCAGGTGGAATCCCACCCTGCTCGTCAATATCGGGACCGCGGGCGGATTCGCCGGGAAGGCGCGCAAGGGGCAGATACTGCTTGTCACGAGGACCGTCACCTATGACATCCACGAGCTCATGGGGGACGGCGCCGAGGCGATCGACTATTACAGCTCCTCGCCCGAGGCCCCGATCATCCTGGACCCGGAGATATCCAGGGGAATCGTGGTCTCCGCCGACCAGGATATCGACCCCAAAAACATCCCCGGGCTTGTCCGGAAATACGGCGCGGTCGCGGGCGACTGGGAATCGAGCGCCATCGCGCACGTGGCGAAGAAGAACGGGACACGCCTGGTGATCCTGCGCGGGGTGTCCGACATCGTGGACGCGAAGGGGAGCGAAACCTACGGGAATCTGGGCGCGTTCGAAGAGGCGTGCAGAACCATCATGAAAGCGCTGCTGGAGAAGCTGCCGCTTATTCTCTAGCCGATTCGCCGGCCGGTCGCACCGTAGAGACGTCCCGGCGGGACGTCTCTACGGTGTGGACTACGCGTCAGTTGAACATGTTCTGGAAGAATGGCAGGAAGCTCAGGTCGTTAAATATGACGAGCACCCCCACCACGATGAGAAGCGCCACTCCCACGAACTGGATGCGCTCCATCACCTTCTGGCTTATGGGCTTGCCCACCAGCGCCTCGAACAGGAAGAACAGGATGAAGCTCCCGTCCACCGCGGGGATCGGGAGGAGGTTCATCACCATGAGGATGATGGATATCTTCGCCATGAGCACGATGAAGGCCGAGATGCCGCGGTAATACGCGGTATCGCCCGCGATCTTCGCGATGCGTATGGGCCCCGAAAGATTCTGACGCACGTCAAGCTCCCCGGAAAAGAGCATGCCCATGCCCTTGAGGTTCATCACGATGAAGTCGAAGGGATCGGTGAGCGATTTCACGAAACCCTCGGCAAGGCCGTACTTGAGATCCGTCATCTCGGGCGCGATCGCGGTCTCGATTCCCACGAATCCCGACCGTTCGTAGGCGACCACGCCGCGGTACGAGCCACCCGCGTTTTCGATGCGCACCGTCGTTCCCTTGAGTCCCGCGAGCTTCTTCTCGAAGGCCTCGATCGAGGACACGGTTTCGCCGTTCAGCCTTACCGTTCCCCGGGAGATTCCCGTTTTCACGAGGTCGAGCTTGTCCACCGTCACGTCGCGCTTTTCGGCCGGGAACCTGTCGTCCACGAAATCCTTTATGCGCAGGAGCTCTCGGGAGCGCGGCGTCACCAGTATGTCATGATCGCGACCCGCGCGCACGATCTTGAGCATGAGGGGCTTGTCCGCGTGCGCGCGCACGTAGTCGGTGAATTCGGCAGGCGACTTCACCGCCTTCCCGTCGATCGATTTCACCTCGTCGAACTGCTCCAGGCCCGCTTTCGCGGCCGCCTCGCTGTCGAGCACCCGCACCACGAGCACCCGTTCGCCGTAGGGCATCACACCTATCGTGTAATATCCCTTTTCCGAAAACTTCTGCGGCTTTACCGTGTATTCCTTCGATTCGCCCGCGCGCTCCGCTTTTATGCGGACCGGCTCGCCGTTCGAAAACACGATCGCGCTCTGGATGTCCGAAAACCCGGCGATCTTCTTATCGTTGATTCCCACGATCCTGTCCCCGCTCACGATGCCCGCCGTGTGCGCCGGGGAGACATAGTCACCGGACTTAAACTCTTCCGGGATGATGACGCGGTTCGTTTCAACCGAATATCCCGCCATGTTCATGACGAAAAAAAGCACGATGCCGAAAAACAGGTTGAAGAGCGGTCCCATGACGACCGGGACGATGCGCCGGAGCGGCGGGGCGCTCAGGAACTCGTATGCCTCGCCCTTGCGCTCTTCCGACGGGTCCTCCCCGTAGAACGCACAGTATCCGCCCAGGGGGATGAGCGTGACCTGGTAGGTCGTGCCGCCGATCTCCTTTTTCAAAATTCCCTTCCCGTAGCCGATCGAGAATATCCTCGCCCGGATGCCGACCAGCCTGCCGCCAAGCAGGTGTCCCAGCTCGTGCACGAAGATGCACAGCCCCAGGAGCACCACGGCAGCGAGTATATACGTAAGTGTTGCCATTTCTTAACCTCTCGCGATTGTATATGCTCTCTCCCGCGCCCATTCGTCGGCGCGAAAGATGTCCTCGATCCCGGTTCCGCTCTCCGGGACATGTTCGTCCATTACCCGCTCCACCGTCCTCACGATATCCGTGAAGCGGATCTCGTGGTTAAGGAAAAGCCCGACCGCCACCTCGTTGGCGCCGTTGAGCACCGCGGGGAGCGTCCCGCCCGCGCGTCCCGCCCGGTAGCAGAGTTCCAGCGCGGGAAATTTTATACTGTCACACTGCCCGAATGTAAGTCGCCCCACGCCCGCAAGGTCCAGGCGCCCGAACGGGTTGGCGCGCTTTTCCGGGTGCATGAGCGCGTTCATGATGGGGAGGGCCATATCGGTCACGCTCAGGAATGCGTAGATGCCGCCGTCCCGCGCCTCCACCATCGAGTGTACAACGCTCTCGGGATGCAGCACCACGTCGATTATGTCGTACGCGGCTCCAAAAAGATGGTGTGCCTCTATCACCTCGAGCCCCTTGTTCATCATCGTCGCCGAATCGATGGTGATCTTGCTCCCCATGCTCCACGTGGGATGCGCGAGCGCCTCGGCGGGAGTCACGCTCGCGAGCTCCGCGGCGGGACGGTCACGCAGGCTCCCCCCCGACGCCGTGAGCACGATCCGCGCCAGGTCTTCCTTCCCGACCCGGTCAAGCAGTGAGAACACCGCGCTGTGCTCACTGTCGACGGGAATGAGCTCGACGCCGCATTCGGCGACACGCTTCATAAATAACTCCCCGGCCATCACCAGGGTCTCCTTGTTCGCCAGTGCTACGCGCTTCACATGCGGCAGGGCGGCCAGCGTCGGCAACAGCCCCGCGGCGCCCACGAGCGCCGACACCAGGATATCTGCTTCCCGGGAGGCAAGCTCCCGAATCCCTTCAGGACCGGTAAGAAACTCCACGGACGGAAAAGTTTCACGGAGGGCCGAGAATCGCGCCGTTTTAACCAGGTCCGGGGCTCCTACCGCGACGGCGCGCGGGGAGAACTCGCGTATCTGACGCGCCAGAAGCTCGAGGTTCCGGTTGCAACTCAGGCCCAGTACCCTGAACTCGTCCCGGAAATGCCCCAGGACCCGGAGGGCCGATACGCCTATCGATCCGGTCGAGCCCAGGATGGTTACGGTGCGTGACATCCGCCGCGCTTACTGTGCGCCGGTAAGTACGAGGTAATAATAGAACAGCGGCATCGTCAAGACGAGCGCGTCAAATACGTCCCAGAAGCCTCCGTGCCCCGGGATGAGGGAGCCGGAATCCTTGATGGCGCCGTCCCGCTTGATCGCCGATTCCGCGAGGTCGCCGATATTGCCGATCACCGAGAGGGCGATGCCCAGGAGGGTCGCTTCAATCGTGGTAAAAAGCTCCTTCCCCGCGAACGCCTCGATGCCCTGGCTGAAGAGTATCATCGCGAGGACCGTTCCCAGGAGCCCCGAGAAGTAACCCTCCCACGACTTGTTGGGAGACACCGCGAAGCCGGCCTTGTGCTTTCCGAAATTCACCCCGCCAAAATACGCGAAGGTGTCGTTCAGCATCACGGCCGCATTCAGGATGAGGATGTAGTAGAAGCCGTCACGCAGCGACTTGAGGAGTATGATATGGGAAAATGAAAAAACAAGGAATATGACGCCGAATACGGTCACCGCAAGGGAATATATCCCTCCCTCGATGGGACGCTTGAAAATCTGGAGCGTGACCAGCGCTGCCAGCCCCAGGGTAAGAATCGCCAGAAGCACGCGGGCGTCGAAATTCTGGATATAGGCCGAATACCCCAGCACCTTGCCGAACGCGTACAGGTACATGATGATATTGACGAGCGTGCCCACTATCATTCCGACGGCGATGAACGGTTTCCGTTTTTCATCCTTCCCCGCAATCTGATAATACTCCCAGAGGCAGCCGAGCGAAATGATCGTCGAAATGACGAGTATGGGAATGTACTGAAACTGGTCCGTCGCGAACCCGTAGAGGTATACCGGAAGTGCCACTACCGCGCTCGCAATGCGCTTCGCTGTTTCGCTCATAATCCCCCGAATCTCCTTTCCCTGTTCTGGTATTCGTATATGGTGCGGTACAGGTGCCGCGCGCCGAAATCCGGCCAGAGCACCTTCACGAAGACAAGCTCGGCGTAGGCGAGCTGCCATAGCAGGAAGTTGCTCAGGCGGTATTCCCCGCTTGTCCTGATAAGCAGGTCGACGTCGGGAAGGTCCGGGGAATAAAGATGGCGGCGCATTTTTTCCGCAGTCATCTTTTCCGAATCTCCCCGCTTCGCCGCCCAGGCGTTCACCGCGTCGACGATCTCCTGGCGCCCGCCGTAGTTGAGGCAGAAGTTGAGGACTATTTTTTTGTTCCTTCGCGTATCCCGCACCGCGCGCCGGATCACCTCAAGGGTATCCGCGGGAAGGTGCTTTTCGCTCCCGGTGTGCCTTACCCGGATTCCGCGCTTTTTGAGCTTTTCGATATTGGATTCGAAGAAGAGCTCCAGGAGCTTCCAGAGCCCCCGGATCTCCTCCCGCGGGCGGGACCAGTTCTCGGTCGAAAACGCGTACAGGGACACGACCTTGATGCCAAGCTCGAGCGCGGCGTCCATGAGCGACTCGACCACCTGCGCCCCGCGCCGGTGTCCCTCCAGGCGCGAGAGACCGCGCCGCGTGGCCCATCGCCCGTTACCGTCCATAATTATGGCGACATGCGAGGGAATCCTCGTTCTGTCCAGCAGGCTTTGGTAGTCCCTGTGTGCCACGCGGTTTCGGGTTCCTTGACGGGAGGGGATCATGCACGCGTATCAGACGTGCATGATCTCCTTTTCCTTGTTGTCGACCGTCTTCTGGACTTCTTCCGTGTACTTATCGGTGAGCTTCTGTATGCGACCTGCCGCACCCTTGGAATCGTCCTCGGAGATGTCCTTGCTCTTTTCGAGTTCCTTTACCATTTCGTTCCCGTCGCGCCGCACATTGCGGATCGAAACCCTGCACTCCTCGGCCTTCTGCCGGGCGAGCTTGACGTATTCCCTGCGGCGCTCCTCGGTAAGGTCCGGGATCTGTATGCGGATCAGGTTGCCGTCGTTGTTGGGGTTGAGCGAGAGGTCCGATTTCAAAATGGCCTTCTCGATCGCCCCGAGCGTGCTGCGGTCCCAGGGCTGGATGACGACCAGCCTGGGCTCGGGGCACGAAATGGTGGCGAGCTGATTGAGCGGCATGATGGAACCGTACACGTCGGCCCTGACCCCGTCGAAGATGGCGGGATTCGCGCGCCCGGTACGGATGGCCCCGAAGTCCTTTTCGAGGGCCTGGATGCTTTTCTTCATCCGCCCCTCCACGTCGGAGATTATTTCATCTATCATATTCTCCCCCAGCGTTCATGCATCAGGATATTCTGGTTCCAAGCTCCTCTCCCGCCGCGATGCGGCGGATGGAGCCATGGTTGAAAAGGTTGAAGACGATGATGGGCAGCTTGTTGTCCATGCACAGCGAGATCGCTGTGAGGTCCATTACCCTGAGCTGACGTTCTATCACCTCCCGGTACCCGATGGAAGCAATTTTCACGGCCCGGGGGTTTTTTTCAGGATCGCTGTCGTACACGCCGTCAACGCGCGTCGCCTTCAATAAAACCTGTGCGCCCACCTCTATCGCCCTGAGACCCGCGGCGGTGTCGGTGGTGAAGAACGGGTTGCCGGTGCCCGCGGCGATGATCACCGCGCGCCCCTTTTCCAAGTGGCGGATCGCCTTGCGGCGGATGTAGGGCTCCGCGAACGAGCGCATCTCGACGGCGGTCATCACCCTCGTGGGGACGCCGTTCTTTTCGAGCGCGTCCTGCACGGCGAGCGAATTGATGACCGTCGCAAGCATGCCCATGGAGTCCCCGGTCGCCTGGTCCATCCCGAGCGCCTTGCCCGTGGTTCCGCGGAAGATGTTTCCCCCGCCGATAACCATGGCGATCTGCACGCCCGTCCGGTGGACCTCCGCAATCTCGAGGGCGATGCGCGCGACGACCGCCGGGTTTATGCCCGCCTTCTCGTCGCCCGCGAGCGCCTCCCCGCTGAGCTTTAGCAGTATCCGGGAATATCCGGGATTGCCCGGAGCTCCGTCCGGTGCCATCCTACTTCCCTATCTTGTAGCGCGTGAATCTTCCCACGGTGATGTTCTCGCCGTAGGTCGCGATCTTGTTCTTGATGAGGTCGCGGATCTTCACCTTGGGGTCCTTGATGTACTCCTGCTCCAGGAGGCACACCTCCGCGTAGAATTTGGTGAGCTTGCCCTCGACGATCTTTTCGACGACGTTCGCGGGCTTGCCCGATTCCTTCATCTGTTCGCGGTAAATGTCCTTCTCCCGCTCGATCTCGGCGGCGGGCACGTCCTCCACGTCGACGTACAGCGGGTTGGACGCGGCGACCTGCATGCAGAGGTCCTTGCCCAGTTCCTGGAAATCCGCGTTACGCGCGACGAAGTCGGTCTCGCAGTTGAGCTCCATGAGGACACCCAGCTTGGCGTTGTTGTGGATGTAGGTGGCGATCATGCCCTCCCGCGCCTCGCGGGACGCCTTCTTGTTCGCGGACGCCAGGCCCTTCTTGCGAAGGTAGTCGGCGGCCTGCTCGAGATCGCCCATGCATTCGGTGAGGGCCTTCTTGCAGTCCATCATCCCCGCCTGGGTTTTCTCCCTTAGTTCTTTTATCATGTCGGGTGTTACATCAGCCACGGTGATTCTCCTTGTATTAGGTAATTATCGGACCCGAACGCCTTGAAAGGCGCCGGCAGCCTACCACTTATCCTTGTCGGCGCTGAACTCGTCCTCGTAGCGCTGACGGTACTCTTCCTTCGCCTCGGTGACCTTCTTGAGCTCGGTGGGCGCCTCTTCCTTCTCGGGCGGGGCGGCCGCGGCTGCTGCGGGCTCTCCTGCTCCCTCTTCCACCTCTGCGGCCATCTCGAGGATTTCCTCGGCCTCGGACTGTCCGCCGGACTGGCCCTCGATGATCGCGCGCGACATCGCGTCCAGGAAGAGCGATATCGCCCTTATGGCGTCGTCATTGCCGGGAACGGGAAAATCGATCTCGTCGGGATTGCAGTTGGTGTCAACCACCGCGAAGATCGGGATACCGAGCTTCCTCGCCTCGTTGACGGCGATCGCCTCGCGCTTGGGATCGATTATGAAGAGCGCGTCGGGAAGCTTGCCCATGTCCTTGATGCCGGAGAGCACCTTCTGCTTCTTCTTGAGCTCGTTCGAGAGGTCCAGAATCTCCTTCTTCGTCTCGGCGTCCCACTGGCCCGTCTCGGACATCTTTTCGAGGTTCTTGAGCCTCTGGATGGAATGGCTCACCGTGTGGTAATTCGTGAGGAGCCCCCCAAGCCAGCGCTCGGCAACGTAGAACATGCCGCATTTCTTCGAGTATTCCTCGATGGCCGCCTGGGCCTGCTTCTTGGTGCCCACGAAGAGGACCTTGCCCCCGTTCGCGGCGACTTCCTTCATACCCTGGTATGCCACTTTCAAACGCTGCATGGTTTTCTGCAGGTCGATAATATGGATCCCATTACGTGCGGTGAAGATATACTGCGCCATCCGGGGATTCCACCGCCTCGTCTGGTGGCCGAAGTGCACGCCCGATTCCAATAGAGCTTTCATAGATACTACTGCCAATGATAGTACCCCCATTTCATAAGATTTCCCGCGCCGCGCGAGGGACAAGTATCACTCATAAGCCGGTATGCGGTTTTGGGCGCAACGAAATGAAACGCGCGCCTCCGCACCCCACATGTTGATGTGCTGTGCTTCCGGTCCCCGTAGAGCGTTAACCCTCCCCATAGGTGACCTAAAGATCGATTCGCCAGATGCGTACGGACTTTACTCGGGCATGTGGCAACCGGCGCAATGCCGGTTTAAACGTATGCGCTTCCCGGTACGACGAAGGAGGCGCGAGATAGCCGCAGGTGCGGCCCTGCCGTGTTAGACCCTCAGGAAGATCACGATCCCGAGCACCATTCCCGCGAGAGAGGCGAGCGTTACCTTGATGCCGAAGCTCACGATCTCGAGGTTGAGGGCCAGGGCGCCGGTGAGGTTCGCGTTGACCGCCGCGAGCGACGGTGCGAGCTTCACGACAAGCGTCCCGAGCGCGGAACCCAGTACCCCTCCCAGGATCAGAAAGGTGATAAAGTAGCCGAGTGTGCCGCGTTCAATCCTCATGGTCTGACAAAACAGTTATGAACAAGAAACTGAATGGGGGGCGATTTGTCAAGATATTTTGCCAATAAGTCACTCCAATCCGTAATCAGCCGCTTATTTTACTTTCAAAGTCTTCTACTAAATCCAAAGTAATATTACTATTTATCTTCCCAATCTTCATGACAATATCCATTGCTTCTCTCTTGGTCAACTTTCCCTGTTGCACCAGAAATATCATGATCTGCAAACCCCATAAAACCTGAACTCCACTTGATTCGCACGTTTTACGAAGCCTTTTATCATTGGTTGCACATATCAAACCTTCACTTTTCGCAGTCAGAAAACAAATATTATCATTAAATGAGCAACCGGTCTTGATCCATGCCGCTTCATTAAGCACATCCATCTCGACATCAAGGACCGTGATGGCGAGTTTCTTCGCCTCGGCTATACTTAGCCCGGGAACCTCCTTCAAAACCGGAAGCGGGACATAGAGCGACTTAACCGATGCGGCAAAAAGGGAGATCACCTTTTTCCCGGCCTCGATATAATCGATGAGGATGTTGGCATCCGTGATGACCGCCTTATCGATATTGATCTTCACACGGCCATCTTCCACGAGTTGTTGAGCTCGCGCATTTCGATTACCGAAAGCCTGAGAATTTCGGCCGCTCTGTCGAGGGAGATGAGTTCTTTCTCGTATGCCTCACGCACCAGACGGTAGAGACGGTCGTCCATGAAATCTGATTTAACAAGGCCCTCGGGCTCGGTCTCGGAGTAGCTTTCCGGCTCATAGTGACTCTTCAGGTCGTGGCCACAGAGACGGTTATACTCGAATCTGAAAGCAGGAATAATGGCAAGGTCAGCATATCCACATTCTACCAGGCGTATAAGCACAGTCATGTAACTCACACGGAAGATACGCTTGACGTGAAGGACGCGATCGACCAGGTGAAGGCCACGGGCAGACTGCCATTCCTTGTCAAAGACGGATTGGGGTATGAGAAAATGGGACGCGAAACGCTCGGCGTTCCTTTCCTCTTTTTCGTTCTCACTGGTTTCATCCTTCTTGTATGAATTCCGGTGAAGAAGGAGGTGGCCCATCTCATGGGCGACGGTGAAGATTTGGCGCTCAACGCTCACATCATCCCCGACCTTGACGCAGACCGCGGGCCCACCGTTGTCGACAGATACGGACATCCCAAAAAATTTCTTAAATCCCGCTTTCGATAGATTGACTTTGATGCCCGCGGTTTCCGCAAGACCGCAGACGTCTCGAATGAGCTCATTTTCACCGATCTTAAGCTTCTCCCTGGCAAAGGAGGCCGCCTGGACGGGGTCGCGACCGGCATAGCTCTCGAAGAGGTATTTACGACCATGCCCGAGTATTTTCTCCAGCTCATTATAATCCGAAAGCCAGACGGCGACGTCCTGGATGAGTTGGTCGCGCTGATTTTGCTCACGTTTGGTCATGGTCTTGCGTATACGGAACCGCACCCTTTTAAGGGAAGGGAGGGGACGGAAGAGATCGGCGAGTGACACTTCCAGCGCACCGGCGATGTTCATGAGGGTGCTTGAACGGGGATCGGTGTCGCCTTTCTCGATGGCGACATAGGACGGACGGCTGAGGCCCGCTTTTTTCGCAAGCTCGGTCTGATTTATGCCCTTGATGGACCGCAGACGCCGTAGATTATCGGATAAGATACCACGTTCCATATCACACTCCTTCTTCCAACCAGATAGTAAGTATATATAGTATAAAAAACACTACAATATTTGTCAATATTGATTTATTGTAAGGTTATTAGGACAGGGGAAGTATTTCACCGAAGAGGCCATAGAGAAGTGGCATCTAGATGGCTCCGCCATAGCGTGCGCGCGGCAGGCAGGGAGAGTCGCTTCTACCATTCCGCCTGTACTCTTAAAACGACCTTCTTCCGCGGGTGCTTTTCATAGGAGATGTGGAGATGGGATGAGATTGAAGAGGTGACGAAGGGGTCTTGGTGAAGGCGCGGATTCGAATCCGCGCCTTCACCAAGACCCCGGAATTTTCCTGTATGAATTTGACTTGCCCTGCCGTCCCAAACGGGCCATGCTCATCCTTGGAACGCCGACGCACGAATCGACGCCCCGCGCGGATTCCCTGGCGCCTTCTTCCCCTAGCTGGCCCGGGATTTGCAGGCGGGCATCGCCGATCAACACGCCATGGAGGACACGCCCATGAACCGCAGACTGCTTCCGCTTCTTTTCATCGCATCGATTTTATTCCCGGCCGCCGGGTGCAAGACCGAAGCGCCCGACCCGAGCGCTCTGCCCGTCGCCGTCACCTACGGGAAAATCCAGTCCCTCTTCTTTAAATGGGGGGTCGATATTAACGGCGATTACTGCGACGCGCTCAAGGCCCACGGGGCGCGGCCGGTGCGCATCTCCGTCAATGATTCGCCCGCCGATGCGGACGCGAAGCTCGCGACGGCCGCGGGCCTTCTCGTGCCGGGGGGCTTCGATATCGAGCCCGCGCGCTACGGCGAGGAGCGCGCCGAGAAGTGCGAGGGAAGCGACGCGAGGCTGGACGAGCTCGAGTTCAGGGCGCTCGCGTACGCGCGGGACAAGAAGCTCCCGGTGCTGGGCATCTGCCGCGGGATGCAGATGCTGAACGTGTTTTACGGGGGTTCGCTCTGGCAGGACATACCCGCCTACTACAAGACCGGCACGCCGGTCGCCCACCGCGAGTCACTCGACCTGTGGTTCTACAAGCACGCGCGGCCCTGCTTCCACGAGGTGAGCCTCGAGCGCGGGACCGTGCTCGCCGGGCTCCTGGGCACGGACACGCTCAGGGTCAACACCTATCATCACCAGGGCGCGAAGCGCGTCGCGCAGGGGATGCGTGTATCAGCCCGCTCCTCCGACGGCTTCGTGGAGGGTATAGAGGGCACGGGTGTGCAATTCCTGCTGGGCACGCAGTTCCATCCCGAGATGCTCAGGAGCGAGGACACGCGATTCGACGCGATCTTTGCGCGGTTCGTGGAAGAGGTGCGGAAAAGGCCTTGATCGGGGAATGCGCATTACCTTTCCGGAAAGGCGCGCGCGGGCGGGTGACCCGACTCAAAGACCCGCAGCGATCATGATGGAAGTCGCAACCGCCGACAAAATCACCGTGAGTATGAGATTACCGTTGAACCACGCGACGGCGGCAGAGGCGGCGATGCCCAGGGCGGACACGAGCGGCCTGCCTTCCACGGCGTACATGCCCCCGGGAAGCAGCAGCGCCCCCAGCGCGGCGTAGGGGATAAAAGAAAGAAACAGCTTGAGCCTCGCCGGGATCCTTTCAACATCGATGAAGTAGAACGGCAGGAGCCTTGGAAGATAGGTGACCGCGCCCATCGCGAGCACCAGGATGATTATCTCCATGTCATTCCCCCCGGTAAAGAATCATCCCCGCGGCCGACCCGACGAGAATCGAAATGATGATGTTCCAGCCGGAGCCGAAAAAAGCGCACCAGGCAAGCAGCGAATTGCACAGCCCCGCGGCGAGGGCCGGTATTCCCGCCCTGAAGGATTTCTTCACAGCCGGGACCAGCAGGGCGACGAACATCGCGTAAAGGCAGATCGACATGCCCTCCCGTAAATTATGCGGCAGGAAATTTCCCGCGACGAATCCCGCGACGGTGCCCGAGAGCCAACCCGCATATGCCGTGAAGTTGAGTCCCAGCACGAAGGAATGGGAGAGCGCCTCTTCCCGCATCGATGAGACCGAAAAGGTCTCGTCCGTTATCCCGAACGCGATGAAGGGAATTATTCCCTTCCTGAACGAGGTCCGCGAGGACAGGGATGCGCTCATGAGGAAGTGCCGGAAATTGAGGAGAAACGTCGCGAGAACGATCTCCCCCGCGCCCGTCCCGTTGAGGACCATCGTGAGGCCCATGAACTGGCTCGCCCCGGCGAAAACGATTGCAGAAAACCCAAAGGTCTCGGCAAGGGAAAGTCTGGCGGATACCGCGAGAAGGCCAAAGGTCACCGCGATCGGGAAGTACCCGATAAATACGGGAATCCCCGCCGTGATCCCGGATTTCAGCCCTTGCAGTTTTAAACCGGAGGAAGTCATCCCCTGTTTCTTGTGACCGCGAGATAGACGCCGGCGAAAAGAAACCAGGCTCCCATGACAATACCGAACACGGCACCAAAGGTATTTTCCGAGACAGACGACAATGACGAGACCACTATGTGCGCCCCGCCCGCGGCGGCGAGTATGCTCAATATCCATAAGGCCCAGGCAGCTCCTCGAAGCGCGAAGACGACAAGGACCAGCGTCAGGATGAATCGTACGACCTGCTGGCCTGTTTCCTGGGTTCCCGGCAGGAAGTTAGAAAAGACGACTGCCGACAGGGAAAAGAGGAGCATTATCGAAAGTATCAGTACCAGGTCTTTCCTGATTTTTTTGTCCATGGCAGTCCTCCGCCCTGATAATTTTGAATATCTTGTCGAAACGTCAATTCAAATTCGTGGTGGTGACCGATAATCACGAACCATCATCCCGGCACTACGACCAACGACATCGTGCAGGCGTGCTGGGCCCATATCCCCGAAGCCGTGATGTTCCTCCCGTTCACCTGTCTTGTGTTCGCGCACTCCCTCTCCCGGTCCGAGACTGGCATGAGCGCGTGGAGATTACCAGAGACGACGTGCTTAATTCCGGGCGCGACGGCGGTGGATCGGAGGAGGGGGAAGACGAGTACGGGAGGGTGCACGGTTGATGAGAAAGCGGTTGGGCATGTGCCTCCTCGCATCAATCCGTGTATAGTTCCTTTTTGAGCAATTCGGGATCAATATACTGTGACGCCTGCTGGAAACCGAACCGCTCCAGAATCTTTATCACCTGTTGCCCGGAGAGACGCCTAAGCCTTGGCATACCCTGGCGCTAGCTCGTAAGTGATAATTATCGAAGGATTATGGGCGTACCCCATTTCCGTAAGATTTTCTCCTTCAAGATGAAGCTCAATAGCTTCTTTGAGGTTGTTTACCACCTCGTCGAGGGTAGAGCCCTGGGTAACGACCGGGAGACCGAAACAGCTCCCGACATAGCCGTATTCGTCGCCATCGGTGATGACGGCTTTGATTGTGTGTTGAAGGTGTTTCATCGGATAGCCTCCATCGGTGATAAGCTTTTGTATATGCCCCATTAATAAAAATTCACTGCTGTCTCCTAGGATAGCGGGGGAAAATAAAAAAGCTATTAATTTCCAAGCATTGTTTTATGATGAATTTTCCGAAACAGCATAAAACAAAGGGCGGAGGAGAATTAATAGCATGAACAAGAGAAGAATGGTTTTCGCACAAATACAACAACTTATTTCGACATTTAATTTCAAAAACTCATAATACGTGATATATGTTGTTCAATTTAAGTGTTTCAATCCACGCGCCCGCGAGGGGCGCGACTATCGGGTCGGTAAACCAGCAATACATGCTGGGTGTTTCAATCCACGCGCCCGCGAGGGGCGCGACTAGAATTTCATAATTTGGATTTGCCTATTCTTTATGTTTCAATCCACGCGCCCGCGAGGGGCGCGACCATCCCGATCGATTACAAAAGGAAATATATGATGGTTTCAATCCACGCGCCCGCGAGGGGCGCGACAGCCTACAAGGAGAAACTACAGGAGAAAGCGTCATGTTTCAATCCACGCGCCCGCGAGGGGCGCGACACTTGGTGGACTGACATGGCGACACTATATCGCAAGTTTCAATCCACGCGCCCGCGAGGGGCGCGACTCGATGCTGCGCAGGATACCCGGTCATTACCTGGTTTCAATCCACGCGCCCGCGAGGGGCGCGACATTATGGGGTCAAGGTTATAGGTTCTCATTTATGTTTCAATCCACGCGCCCGCGAGGGGCGCGACTTGAGTACTATCTCGACAAACTCGCGCGGATAAAGTTTCAATCCACGCGCCCGCGAGGGGCGCGACGGTTGACAGCCTCCATGCCCGATGAGAAATCACTGTTTCAATCCACGCGCCCGCGAGGGGCGCGACGGGGGGGAAATGTCTGTAATTGACACCCTCAGGGTGTTTCAATCCACGCGCCCGCGAGGGGCGCGACATGGTATACGTGGGGAAATTCAAGAACATCAAGGTTTCAATCCACGCGCCCGCGAGGGGCGCGACATAGTTATCTTGGTAATATAAGAGAGGTGATATGGTTTCAATCCACGCGCCCGCGAGGGGCGCGACCTGCGGCTAAGGCCGCAGCTGCTGTTTCTATTGGTGTTTCAATCCACGCGCCCGCGAGGGGCGCGACATTTTTTTGCACCATATGTTGTATCATTGGAGGAGTTTCAATCCACGCGCCCGCGAGGGGCGCGACCATTTCGGTAAAAATTCAAGCGGCTGGTTTTTTGTTTCAATCCACGCGCCCGC
The DNA here is from genome assembly GCA_004297825.1 of Spirochaetota bacterium. NCBI lineage: Bacteria > Pseudomonadati > Spirochaetota > Spirochaetota bacterium. The sequence goes on along the minus strand of SCSX01000078.1, from coordinate 27,219 downwards.
GAGGGGCGCGACAGTAACCGTCCTTTCAGCATCGTGACCACGCATACGTTTCAATCCACGCGCCCGCGAGGGGCGCGACAAAAAGCAAAAGGGCGCATCACCCCGGCGGAAATTGTTTCAATCCACGCGCCCGCGAGGGGCGCGACTTTTAAAATTGAGTGCAATTACGTTATTCTATTAAGTTTCAATCCACGCGCCCGCGAGGGGCGCGACTGTTCAAGAATTATCCCTGAAATATCCAGTAGTTACAAGCAGATTTCGCCAATCGTTCTGTAAATTGCATGTGATGGAGTTTTCAAAGACCATGTGAGCGGCCTTCTTTATTGAAGAAAACTGCCCCGCTAACATCCCTGCATTTCAGCGATCACTTATGGTTAGCGTTAAACTATCATGGGTTCGTCATGCTCGACGGAAGAGGAGAGGCCGTGATGCTCCACGCGTCTTTTCCAGTTGCTTCCCAGAAAATAAAACCTGAGGCTGTCTTCCCTGGGATCATAGGCTTTAAGCAGTTTGTCCTTGAGGAATTCCCACCGCGCGGGATCGAGTTTGCACTCGAATACGGATTTCTGCACCCGGATACCGAAGTTGACGCAGGTTTTAGCTACCTTGCGGAGTCTTTTTGTTCCTCTCGCGTCCAGCGTCGATACGTCGTAGGTCACCAGTACAAGCATGAGTTATCCTCCTACCTGATATAAAAAGGCGGATACTGTACAAGGTCCCCGCGGACATAGCGTGCGAGCAGCATCGCCTGGATATGCGGGACCAGGCCTATCGTCGTCTTCTCGCCCAGGAACGGATGTTCGATAACCTCGTCCTTCCGTTTCTGATAAGCGATGAGCACCTCCTTCCTGCCCTTGTCGCCGATACGTATCTCACCGGTTTCCCGCATCTCGAAATCCTCTTTTGTGAGCTGCTTTAAATTAATAAGATTGAGCACGACGCGGTCGGCAATATAGGCACGCAGCTCCTCCATGATGTCCAGCGCGAGGCTCGGCCTTCCCGGCCTCAGGCGGTGCAGGAATCCCACCTGCGGGTCAAGCCCGGTAGTCTCCAGCGCGGAGCGGATATCGTTCACAAGAAGCATGTAGACGAAAGATAAAAGCGCGTTAATGTTGTCGAGCGGCGGCCGCCTGGAACGTCCTTTGAACTGAAAATCTTCCCGTTGCGAAGTAATGAGTTCGTTGAAACACCCGAAGTAGGCCGATGCGCTCTCTCCCTCGAAACCGCGCAGGGTGTCCAGACTGTGCGCCCCCTCTACCAGTTTCATCGTACGGGCCAGTGAGCGAACTCCCGCACACATGTCGCCGCCCTCGTCTTCCCCATGATTGCGTATATGACGTTGAAGTATATTTCTCGAATTTGCGATCTTTGCCGCGACAATGTTCCGCGCCACCGAAAGCGATTGTTCTTCGGAATCGGACATCGAGTAATGTTTTTTTCTCAGGAGGACGTTACCGTGCTGTTCCCCGTATACGCGCGCGAGAAACCGTCCATGCATGGAAAGATAGCATACGCCGATATTGTTCTCGGCACAGAACGCCATGAGCGCGGGCGTCACCGGCTTAAAGCCGAAGCAGACGATGTTCTCGATCGTCTGCACCGGCGCCTGAAGAACCTTTTTCTCGTCGATTTCAACGACGAACGTCATACCCTCTTTATGTATGTACGCGTCTGGAGAGGTGATATAGAGCGTGTTAAGATGTCTCTTCATCGATCGTGTACAACCCCCTGATATAGGTTGCGAGCCGTTTCTCGCCGATACCGGGCATGCACTGCTCCAGGAGAGAGCAGCTGTCGCATTTTTTCTCGCGCTTCGCGGCCGGCACCGTCCTGGTTTCAATCATTCGATGAACGGCCGCGATAATGTCCTCCGTCTCGCGGCGGAGCGCGTCGTCAAGCTCGACCGCGAGCCTCCTGCGGGGCCTTCCGTAGTAAATCGCCCCTTCCCGGACGGGCAAGCCCGTCATCTCCTCCAGGCAAAGGGCCTGCGCGCAAATCTGCGCGAGGTCGCAAATATCGCGCTTGGGTTGTCCCGATTTATACTCCACGGGAAAGGGATGCTCCGTCCCACCCTCCTTTTTGAACTCGACCACGTCCGCCCTGCCGGAAAGGCCAAGGCGTTTGGAATAGATGTTCAGGCTCCGTGCGATGCGCATATCCCCACGGGTTTCGTCGTCGCCGGAATCTGCGCGCTCGTGCATGATTTTTCCACGCGCGGTGAATCTGTTCTCCGCCCACAGGCCTTCAACGTGGATGAGCGCGCATTGTCTTTTGCAAAAGATATAATGCTGTATCGATGAGAGCTGGATGTAGTCTTCTTCGGGAAACATTATTGAATTCGTTTTTCCCAATATCCCGGCTTCCTTCTCAATTGCATAATGGCGGCTGTGGGAGGTAGTTTAAGGTTTCTGCCTTTCCCCGCTAATTGCATTTTCCGCCGGCTTTCCGATCGCGTCGAGCGTATCGGCGCTTAAATCAAGCCCATTGTCCCATTCAACGCCCCACGTGATGGACTTCGCGGTCTTGAACAGCGAAGGATCTTTCAGCTCCTGGAAATCTCCTCTTTCAAGAAACGGGGCGATATCACATATTTTTTCATCTCCGTCAGCGAAACGGACGAGCAACCCATTGTGGCCACTAATTGCAACATCGGATATTTTTCTCATGATTATTCCTCCTAATCAGTCCAGCGGCCGTATTTTGAAGGGATGCTCGCCGTTGACCGCAAGGCGCCAGTCAGCTATCAACTCTTCCCTGTGGATTTCCATCCATGCGAATAAAATCCTTTTCGCGCGCGGAGGAAGGTCTCCCTGTAGTAGTTCGCCGCTTTCTATAGCGACCACGGCGGATTCGTTCTGATATTCGACATGAATATGAGGAGTATGATGTTTTTGATTGTCGAAGTTGAACATTCGGACGATGATCCCGTAAAACATTGAAATGACAGGCATATCGTATTCTCCTGTGCTGGGCTTCAGTTGCCGGCAGCCCTCGCTATAGTCGGTGGCGTCCCTTGATGCGGCATTCTGCGTGGTCCTGTGAGAGATTTCAGAAGTCATCGCTGATTCTCTCGATTAAATTTGCAGATTTACTTTTAATCTTCATGTTTCCGCTGATTCAGACTGCTCATCTCGACTCCGCTCGATGAGCAGTCTGGTAGATTCCTAAGCGGTTCAGACCAGGCGTAGTCGGTGTAAGTCGAAAGGAGCAAAGTTTTACTGATTAGCCACAGGAACTTTTAAATATATCTCCTTCACGGGCTGACCATCGAGAAGAATCTGGTAATCTGTAAAGTCCCGCGCCGGACCGTCCTTAATCCTTTTCCAACTCACCCGATCAAACAAAGTGTGGGCGGGCTTATTCCCGAGCGCAGTAGCATGTTCGAAGACGACGAGCGCCCTCGTACACATGAAACCGCGCGCCGCGGAGCGGTCGTGCTCGAACATCTCCTGAAGCGCCTTCCAGAAAAGATCAAGATCATCCTGTGAAAAACCAGTCTGAGCTGCGAGATGAGCGGAAACAAATCCGTGAGCACGATAAAGACCGTAGGGAACGGTGAACTTACGGCCCATTTCACGATCTTTTCCTTTTTCTTCGTAATCCTCTCTACGTGTTACCGCCATTCTTGTTATACAATGTTCCAAAGCGACAACAGGCTCCAAGGAACGAGCAAAAGTAAATTGAATAGGCCCTCTTACTTGGCCGGCGTTTGCACCTGTTGACAACACTCCACCAAATGATCGTATATCATAGTAGTCTTTGCACATCTTCTCACGTCCTTTGGAAATCTCGCTACCTTGTGCGATTCCAGATCCATTACGTTTTTTCCCATCCTCAGTGTTGACAGGAGGCTTTTCAAGATCGATTTTTAAATCAGAGTATGCTTTCTCGATTAAATCATTCAGAATTCCTCTTTCCTTTACAAATATCTCATAGCCCTTTTTATTTGTCTGGATTAATTGAACATAATTTCGCACCTTTCTTTTCAAACAGACATCGGTAACCAAACCCATACCATTTTCAGCATCAATACGCGGTAGATTACCCGCGTCTGGATCCCCATTCGGATTGCCATCTTTTACATCAAAAAAAAGAACGAAATCATGTCTTCTATCAATTGTATTCATTTGCATCCTCCTCTGTTCCTATTTATTGTCTGATTTTGGTTTGAAATAATCTTGACGCTGGTGATAGTAACCAATTGCAAATTGCGCTTGCTCTTTCATTATTAGATGTGAAGGAAAGTCCTGAATTTCATCACATATCTCGCAGATTTCTTTTTCAAAATTCACTCTTCTTCCTACATTGTCCAATTTCGCAAGATGATGATTTTTAAGGGTCAACAATCTTGAAAAAACCGTTCCTGGACTGGTTGATGCTGCTCCGTAAAACCGTTCTCGAACCGTCCCTGCCCCACCTTCTTCATCGATCTTTTCAATAACCGCAAAAAGCCTGCCGAGTCGGTATCCGATATCGTTTTTTACTTTATCAAGACTCATAAGAACCTCCTTTTCATTTTTATTATAAAAACGGTTATATCTATTAAAATATGCTTTAAGTATCGCCGCTCTCGTCCTCGTTACTACGCGTTCGGCACGGATACGGTTCATGTCCAAATTAAGTAGTGAATCCGGATAGGGAGTTCCGTCTAGCATACTCTCTATCACTTTTCCAGCAAGGTTGGGAGGTACATTATCTATCTTGTATTCCAAAGCCGTGGCTCGCAGTATTTTACTGAGTGGCAGATAATCAGGCTCTTGAGGTCCTCGAACAATCTCGAAGTCATTAAAATGTTGTTTTATATTATCTTCAAAATCGCTGACTTTTCCGACCTTCCAGAAGCGCACCGAGATTCTTGCAGAGTTCGGGGAAAGGCCGAGCACATAAAATCGGTTTCCTTCATCAATCGTCCGTTTTCCCGAAAGCACCGAATCAAACAAGCCTTTAACTGCGCGAGCACCCTTGTCCGGATCGTCTTTTGGAGAATCATCAATCAGCCATTTGAAATTTTCCTCAAGATCATACATGGCTGGTTTTTTTTCCGCCCAAAAGACGGTTGTTATATCATTTATTAAGAGTTTATTTTGTGAATTTTTATCCAGAAGCGTTTTTAAAGCAGTCGAATATGCGGCTTCGGCCTGCAAGGAGACCGGAGCGTTATAAGCTTGTTCTTTTCCGTAGGAATCATAACCTGAATTTTTTTGAAAAGCCAGTATTTTCGCATTGCTTTTCGATCCAGGAATCGGTGTTGCGGTGTGGGTTCGTTTTATAACACCTTTCTTGCCGGTGATTAGACAATATCCCTCAATAGGCGGTTTGTTGGCTTCTTCTTGGTTTGTTTGCGAAATACTGTTTGAAATGAAATTTGCAAGTAATTCTCTTTCTGATACCAAGCATTGATCACTTTCCAACTGGAAAGTTAAATTACATCCAGGAATGCTCGAACACTCTTTCCACAGAGGATGTTTTATTACTTTCTCCTGTTGATTTTTATTGTAAAAATTGAGTATTGCATTGATCCCTTTATCTACCCTAACTTCCCCTGGAAGGTTCCTAATTCTATTAATAAATGCCTCATTTTGTTTTTTTGCCATATCTATAGCTTTTATTGTATCGTCTCTAGGAAATGCCAGGACATAGCCATAATGATCCCAGAGTAAAAAGGCCGTTTGCCATGAATTTGATCCGGAACGACCTACTGATTTCGGAAGGATATAGAAGTGACCAATTTTATTTTCTCTGGTATCGATCAGGTCATTAAATGAACCATCTTCCCTGATTTTTATAATGTATTTGATTTCCTTCTTTTCAAATCCCTCCGTCGCAATATCACTCTCAGGATCAGCAGCTTTCCTCTGATAATACTCATACAAGGCCTGCAGAATCATCTCCTTACCTCCTCGCTTTCCCAGTCCGGAATTTGAATCACACCATTATCCATCCGTGCTCGGAAAAAAGCGGGTTTGGGATCGTTTGTGTCGGTAAAATCCATGTCATAGAGCATAAATCCTAGATCGCGTGAAGGTTCATTTAGCGCAGGTTTCAGTTTTTGTTCTTTCTCAATATTTTCAACCAATCGAAAACCGGCGCTAAATTCCCGGCAGCCAAGATAAGGTTGATTGAAACACTGCCCTTTTATTGCGCGCCGTTCGAATATGCCGTTGTATTTTCCTGGATTTTCATCCGTTCGCAATTCGTTCTTTTCATCTTCATTGATCAGAAAATCAGGAGTCCGCCCTGGCGTTATCTTGCGCTTGTTCGGAGGTATGTAAACCAATTCCGCATGCAGTCGATACCTGACTTCTCGAAGTAACAATCCAGCTCGCTGCTGCCGATTATCTTCAATAAAAATTCCATCTGAACGGTCGCTCATAACAACGCCAACCTCGTTTCGCCGAACTGAAATCCATTTAATGGGAGCCAACACCTCAATTTTCTTAATCCGCCACTCGACAGCCGGTTTCCAAAAGATTGCCTCGAAAATAGCCCGTGCCGCTGAGGGCGTAATAACATCATAACTCACCCTCTCGACCTTCATCTCGGGGCGCGTAAAACACGCATAGTCTCCCCACACCTCAAGGCAGAAGATTTTGTTAAAATATTCCCTTTCCAATATTCCCTCCGTGAAATCATCAAACGACATTCAATGCCGAGTCGGTCTCGATATCGTACATTAGACCAAGACCTTTTTTATACAACCCATCACTCGTCTGCACAAAGTAGCCATTCGACTCTTCGTCGCTCACAAAGCCTTCATTAACAAGTTTTTGCAATATCCGGATGGGAACAGTCACAGTAAATCTTTGCAGCTTCCTAGCCAAACTCTGACTTGGACCGTAATTTTTCAGCTCATCAATCAATTTCAAGCTACTATGATTTTTACCTTCGTACCAGATAATAATTCCTTTTTGTGCCTGATCGTCTATCAATCGGAATTCATGAGCAAAGGTGCGGAATTGGAATTTAAATTCTTCCGATTCATCCACCAAACACGTTTTGAATTTCGCTTTGTCGAAATCGTTCACGGCGGCATAGAAAGCATTAAAATATTCCGTGAACAATTCCGGTTTCAGCTCAATCTTACTTCGCTGTCTGAGTAAAGATTTGCTGGCGTCCTCCCCCTTTCGAAGCAATCCAACGGGCGCCGATTTTGGAGGATTGAAGACCACAACCTTTCCAAGCTCCCCCATAGCGTTAAGTTTTCCCTCACGATTGCAGCGTCCGGCCGCCTGAGCGATGGAATCCATACCGGCAAGGGCCCGATATACTATGGGGAAATCAATGTCCACGCCAGCTTCCACAAGTTGAGTGCTTATAACCTTGACCGGCTTCCCTTCCCTCAAAGCAGTTTTTATATTAGAAATTATTTCACTACGCTCTTCCCCGCACATAAGCGCGGATAAATGGATCGTTCCTTCCGGCATAAGCGCATGGAGGTCCCGGCAGTCATTGCGCTTGTTGACAATACAGATTACCTGTGGGTAATGGTTAAGCTCGTTGGCAACGTCGTCCCAAGAAGATCGGCTATTCAAGTCTGTTGGCGGTTCAATCGTCACTCTTTTGAATGATTTGGAAAGCACTTCGGGCCCATCAATGATGGGCCTAACACTTTTCAACCCTTGAAACGCGGTACCTTGTGAGCCGATTTTTCCTTCAAGTGTGGGCTGGGTGGCGGTGCATAAAACTACCGTCACACGAAAATGATCGACGAGCCCTTGAAGCATGGAAAGAATCGGCCTCAGGTATTCCGGCGGAAGCATCTGGGCCTCATCCAAAATAATTACGCTATTGATTATATTATGGAGCTTCCGGCAGTTCGACGGGCGGCTCGCGAATAGTGATTCAAACAGTTGGACATTGGTTGTTACAATTACAGGCGCGTCCCAGTTCTCCGTCGAGAGGATACTTGCGGGAGATTCTTTATCAGGATCGATATTGCTATGGTGATCAAGAACTGCATTCTCACCAAAAAGCCAAGTGCCTGTTTTTAACACTTTTTCAATTTCTTTTTCATCATCAGTGCCGTACTTATAGACTTTTGCGGTCTGTTCAATAATGCTGGTGTATGGTATCGCCATGATAATTCGTTGTTTATCATGTTTTATTGCATGCTCCAGTGCAAACGCCATTGAAGAAAGGGTTTTCCCTCCGCCGGTCGGGACATTCAGAGAAAATATCCCTGGTTCAATTTTTGCTTTTTCCCTGCAAGACTGAAGGATAGCATTTCTTTCCCAATTTATGGAATTGTCTTTTGCTTCTCTTCTCTTATTATCCATAAAAGAATCGAACCGATGCTTTAATTCCTTAAGTGTTGGATATTTCCCTCTCAACTCCGCCCGTTCGGGCTTCATGAATGCTTCGGTGTCAAGATAATCCGCGTCCACAAGACAGGAAAAGAGCATCCGAATCCAGAGATGGAAGTTTTCTTTCTGTGTCATGGGATCGGGAATGCCGAGGGGTGACGTAACAGGAAGGTTCTTTTCGATGAATTCCTTGCTATCTGGTTCAGTCTTTATTCTATTTAGCTCTTCTGTCCATAAAACACCATCCTTAAAAATACGATTCTGAAGATCACCTCCTGCATAATCCGGATACCAATCAGGCAAACCTGCATGATGACCTGAAACAAGATACGCAATTATTCGCGCGATAGTCTTTGCTTTCTCGCGATTTTTAACGGCTTCCTCAAAAAGCTTGAAAGAAAGAACCGCACCGGCAGTGCTATGGTTTGGACGGCCTTTCTGTGTTTCAATATATGCACCTTCATCATATCCCGTTTCCTTTCTTATGTATTTCTGCCATTCCGGAAGGTACTTCCCAAGGTCATGCCAATATCCCGCAACCTCCGCCCAGTCCCCGCTCCCAAACGCCTCCGCAAATCCCTTCGCAAGGATCGCAACTCCATCCAAATGCTCTCTAAGCGTCTGGGTTTTCCATTCCCCCGTGTCATCACGCTTTACATGGGCTATCTGCACAGTGGCGGAGGCGCGGCGGTTCATGTTCGTTGACTCGGCCATACCGATTCTTTTTGTATGATCATAGTACCTCAATAAACATATAAATAATCAATACAAATATTCCTGTTATGATAGGCAGGTTTCACTTACATGGGGAGTTCCTCTTTCATCATTCCAGCCTTTCCCCCGCCTGCAATTGACGACATGCACACAAAGTACCATATCGCCTACGACAAATAGAGACCTACACATTTGTTTCGAGCTAGAAAATCCTCCACTAATTCCGCTTGCTTCGACTCCGAGCGTTTCGACTCCGCTCAACGCACGGTCTTATTAACCACTCTCTGCCCGGCATTCTCAGCCACCCCTTGAGCAGGGCCCCCACCCGCTCCCTGAGCGGAGTCGAAGGGAGCGTTCCTGCAATGAGTCTCATTTCTGCATTCCGCCAGTTCATGCACCCTTTCCCAGTTTTGCTCAATGAGCGCGTGTTTCTTTTTATGACTCCACCCTTGTACCTGTTTCTCCCGGTAAAAGGCGTCATCTATCCGATTAAACTCTTCATAAAATGCCAGTACCACCGGGAGGCGTTTCGCGGTATAGTGAGCGCCCATTCCTGCATTATGCTCTATCAAACGTTTTTCAAGATTCCAGGTACTGCCCGTGTAATATGTTCCGTCGGAGCACTCGAGAATGTACATGTAGGGCATTGGTTTTTCTCCTTGGAACTCCGCACGTTTCGACTCCGCTCAACGAGCGGAGCCTCCCCCCGTTCCCTGAGCGCAGTCCCCACCCGTTCCCTGAGCGGAGCCGAAGGGAACGTTACTTATACGTTCGGTAGTATTATTTATTGAATATTTTTTCTTTGTTTGATAGAAATCCACTGATGCGTACACAAAACGGTGCATGGAGGAAACCATGCAAAAATTCAAACCCCAGTTCCGCAGGTTGATCTTCATCGACACACGCGTCCGCCGGGGCGATTATCCCAATTGCGCCACGCTGGCGCGCGAATACGAGGCGAACGCGCGCACCATCGCGCGGGATATCGAGTACATGCGCGACATGCTGGATGCCCCAATCGAATACGACCAGGGGAGACGAGGGTATTATTACACACAGCCAAACTACATGGTTCCGGCCATCAATGTGAGCGAAAGCGACCTGTTCGCGTTATGTGTAGCCGAAAAGGCCCTTGCGCAATACGCGGGGACCCCGCTCTATTCCACGCTGGACGCCGTATTCAGGAAACTCGCGTCCCTTTTGCCGGACGATACGCGTGTAAGCCCGTCATGGCTGGGCACGGAGTACTCGTTCATTCCCGATAGCGCCGCGACCATCGATCCCGAAGTATGGGAAACCCTTGCGGTCTCCCTTCGCGGACGGAACGCCGTCGAAATAGAACACCGCAAGGCGCACGGAGAGATTACGAAACGCGTAGTGCACCCTTACCACATCGCCGCGTTCCGGGGGGAATGGTACCTCATCGCGTGGTGCTCACGGAGAAACGAAGTACTGCGTTTCGCGGTGTCCCGCATAGAAAAGGCGTGCGTATGCGACGGGCGCTACGAGATCCCCGCCGGATTCGACTTCCGGAATTTTCTTGGGGAAAGCTTCGGCATAATGGACGAGGGCGAGCCCTTCACCGTGCGCGTTCTGTTCAACTCCTCGCAATCTCCGTACGTACAAGAACGGAATTGGCATCCCAGACAGGAGGTGGACCTTCGCGCGGACGGCAGCCTCGTGCTCTCTTTTCCCGCCACATCGCTTTTCGAAGTCAAGCGCTGGGTACTCTCCTGGGGAGCCGATGCCCGTGCGATCGAACCTGAGAAACTTGCAGCGAGCATTAAAGCGGAGCTGATGAAATCGCTTGGAAGCTACGGATAATGAGGGTCCGCCAAGGCGTTTCTTTTGCTCCGTTCATCTGCTTATTCTCCTCTTCGATGCACCCATCCTGCGGATCATCACGGCCGGTGCTGGAGAAAACATCCTTCCCGGAGAAAAATTCTATCGTTGTTTTTCACCCTTCGCTCGTACTAATAGGTGTCAGCAGTTCTTAGTGATACATCAATAGAGAAATGGCAGGTACCGCTACCATGAAGCATGATATCGCTGTGAGCCTCCCCCGATATGTCCGTTCGGTCATCACGGAGGCCCATGGAAAGTGTGGAGGGTATGTCCTGTATACGAGAAACGGCCGTATTTTCGCGCGTATTCATTTCATCCCGCCCAACTCCGCGCCTTCGTGTCATTACACGGTATCTGGATCTGATAAAATTATGCGTTGACTTACAACCATCTCCAGCTTATATTCAAAATACCGGAAGGAAACGATTTTTGAACAGGCAGGACCCTCGTTCGGCCGAACGGGGAATATAGAATAACAAGAATCTATGACCTTTGGAAGTTTGTCTCACGTATCGCGACCGAAGAAGGTAACTAATTATTCCATTCCCCAACCCAGCTTTTCCTGACAGCACTGCAGGCGATTAGCAACCGGCAAAGGACGGCATTCGAATAATGCAAAAATCATCGGACATTCGTAAAATAGCCTTCCTGGGAGATTATCTCCCCAGGAAATGCGGTATAGCCACCTTCACGACGGATCTGCGCACGGCGGTCGCCCGGGAGTACCCGTCCGCGCAGTGCCTCGTCGTACCGGTCAACGACATCGAGGGCGGATACGACTATCCTCCCGAGGTGCGCTTCGAGATCGCCGAACAGGAGCTGCCGTCCTACCTGCGCGCGGCGGATTTCCTCAACATCACCGATGTGGACGTTCTCTGTGTCGAGCACGAGTTTGGTATCTACGGCGGGGTGGCGGGAAGCCACCTGCTCGCCCTGCTCCACGAGCTGCATATGCCCATCGTGACCACGCTTCACACGATCCTGCGCGACCCCAACCCCGACCAGCGGCGGGTCATGCACGAACTGATCAGGCTTTCGACGCGGCTCATCGTCATGGCCGATAAGGGCCGGCGCTTTCTGCTCGACGTGTACGAGACGCCGGCGCACAAGATTGACCTTATTCCGCACGGCATCCCCGACATGCCCTTCGCCGACCCCAATTTTTTCAAGGACGAGTTCGGCGTGGCGGGCAGGCAGGTACTGCTCACCTTCGGCCTTCTCTCGCCGAACAAGGGCATCGAGTACGCCCTTCGCGCGCTGCCGGCCATTATCGCCGAATTTCCCCGTACGGTGTTCATCGTGGTGGGCCAGACGCACCCGAACCTCCTGCGCGACGAAGGCGAATCGTACCGGTTGAGCCTGGAGCGGATGGCCAAGGACCTTGGCGTGTCGAAGCATGTCGTTTTTTTCAACCGCTTCGTGGAGCTGGATGAGCTGATGCGCTTTATCGGCGCGGCGGACATCTACATTACGCCCTATCTTACCGAAACGCAAATAACCTCGGGCACGCTGGCGTATGCGTTCGGCGCCGGCAACGCGGTCGTATCGACGCCCTACTGGCACGCGACGGAACTGCTTGCCGAGGATCGCGGCAAGCTGGTGCCGTTTCGGGACCCGGAGGCAATCGCGCGCGCCGTCATCGACCTTCTCCACGACGAGCCGCTGCGCCATTCGATGCGGAAAAACGCCTACCGAATGGGGCGCGACATGGTGTGGAGCCGTGTCGCCCAGCTTTATATGCAGTCCTTTCACCAGGCGGGTCAGGATCACAGCTTCATCGGGCGGAAATCATCCCCTATAAAAACCCTTGACGAGCAGCCGGGCCAGCTGCCTCCCCTGAAGCTCGACCACCTGTTTCGCATGAGCGATTCTACCGGAATATTCCAGCACGCCAGCTTCACCGTTCCGAATTTCTCCGAAGGCTACTGTACGGACGATAACGCGCGCGCGCTGGTGCTTGCCCTGCTGCTGCAGGGCTCGGGTCACGGCTCCCCGCGCGTGAGCGAGCTCGCCGCGACCTATGCGGCGTATTTGAATCATGCCTTCGACCGGAAGAGCCGACGATTCCGTAATTTCATGAGCTTCGACCGCCAATGGCTCGATGAAACCGGGTCGGAGGATTGCCACGGCCACGCCCTCTGGGCGCTGGGACTTTGTATGGGACATGCCGCCCAGAGCGGGCTCCATATGCTCGCGGCGGAACTTTTCGAACAGGCCCTTCCCCCCGCGCCCGGGTTCACCTCGCCGCGCGCGTGGGCGTATGCGCTTATCGGTATCGACGAATATCTCAGGCGGCTGAGCGGCGACCGACGCGCCGAGCAGATACGGGAAACGCTCACCATGAAGCTGATGCAGCGCCACGCGGACGCGGCAACGGGGGCCTGGGACTGGTTCGAGGACACGGTTACCTATGCGAACGCCAGGCTTTCCCACGCGCTCATTCTCAGCGGGCGATCAATGGAGGACACGGCGACGCTGAAAACCGGCCTTTCCACGCTGCGCTGGCTTATCGGGATACAAACATCCGATGCCGGTTCGTTCCGCGCGGTGGGGTCGAACGGATTTTTCCCCCGGGGCCAGGAACGCGCTCTCTTCGACCAGCAGCCCATCGAGGCTCAGGCCACCGTATCGGCCTGCATCGAGGCCTATTACGCCACTGGCGATTCGTTCTGGGCGGATGAAGCGCGCCGGGCCTTCGAATGGTTTCTGGGACGCAATGACCTGGGGCTTGCCCTGTACGATCCGAGCACGGGGGGCTGCCGCGACGGCCTGCATGTGGACCGGGTGAGCCAGAACCAGGGGGCCGAATCGACCCTTGCCTTCCTGCTCGCGCTTGCGGAAATGCAGACGCTCCAGGGCGCGCTCACCAGCTTCAAGGAAACCCCGGGCGCATAAAATGAACAAGGCATATACCACGGGTGAAATGGATGGTACGGAATCGGCGGCTTCCCGCACCGTTCACGCACAGCGTATCGGACCGACCCTGACCCCTGACCGGTCCCGGGTGCTCATGCGCCCCTTTTTCCCGGTTAGGGATGACATCGCGCGAAGGATCGTCGCCCGCGTCATGGCCCTCACTGAAGAGGAAGCGGTCCGGCTGCTCGAACAGGTGCTGGGCGAGTTTGAAAACCGGCATGAAAGCGTGGAGCGGATTTTTCGACACCGTTTCGCGCAGGTGAGCGGGCTCCTGGGGTCGGGGCAGGCTATTTCCCCCGAACGCCAGGCGCTTATCGGTTCCTATTTCTCCCACGAGTATTCCCCGGAGTCCGCGGCGCTGTTCAATCCTTCCATCGTACCGCATCCCGACCAGTCGGGGCTTCCCCCGGGCTCACTCCGTTTCATCCTGAGCCTCAGGGCCACCGGCGAGGGACATATCTCCTCGATCACCTTCCGCACCGGCACCGTGAGCGCGCGGCATCGCATCACCCTTACCCCCTCCGTTCCGTTCGTCGCAGAGCCGGAGCGGGTGCTTAAGGCGCCCTACGAGAAACCTCTGTTCGCCCGCAAGCTCCAGGAAGCCGGCATGCACAATGAATTCTGCCGGCGCGTGCTTGACCAGCTCGGCGAGACCTTCGTCCTGGACGACCTGCGCCGTGTCCTGACGGAAGCGGAGCGCCGGCGCTCGGGCGCGTTCGACGGCCCGGCCGACGTCGCCGCCCGCGGCATACTCCTGCTGGCCGAATCGAACTACGAGGTAAGCTTCGATCCCGGCAGCCAGGTTTCGCAGCGCGTCCTCTTCCCTTCGGTTCCAAGCCAGAGCAACGGCATCGAGGACGCGCGATTCGTCCGGTTCCGCGACGACGACGGCGGTTACACCTATTACGCGACCTACACCGCGTACGACGGCAGGATCACCATCCCGCAGCTCCTCGAGACCAAGGACTTCGTCCGATTCAAGTTCATCACGCTAAACGGTCCCGCCGTGCAGAACAAGGGCATGGCCCTGTTCCCGCGCAAAATCGACGGCCTTTACGCGATGCTTTCGCGCCAGGACGACGAGAACATTCTGCTGATGTACTCCGACAACATCCACTTCTGGCAGACGCCCCTGCCGCTGCTCCGTCCCGAGCAGCCATGGGAGTTTGTGAAGATCGGCACCTGCGGCTCTCCCATTGAGACGGAGGCGGGATGGCTGGTGCTGAGCCACGGCGTGGGCCCCATGCGGAAGTACTGCCTGGGCGCGTTCCTGCTGGACCTCGAGGACCCCTCGCGGGTAATAGGCCGCCTCCGGGAACCGCTGCTGGCCCCGAACGAGGCCGAACGCGAGGGCTACGTCCCGAATGTCGTGTATACGTGCGGGGCGCTTCTGCACGGCCGGGAGCTCGTCATCCCCTATGCGATGAGCGACTATGCCACCAGCTTCGCGACCGTAAGGCTGGCCGAGCTCCTGGGGGCGATGGAATGAGGAGGGCGCCAGGACGTGCCACTGCATATGGGCATCACTTTTTCGCGAGCATCTTCACCGCATAAACCAGGAGCACGATTCCCATCGCGATATTCAGATACGTGACAGCGGCATTGGGCAGAAAAGATTTAACCATACTTGAAGCGAACGCCACTCCCGTCAGGAACAGCAGCGTCGCCAGGATGCATCCCGCCGAAAAGTAAACGGTTTCGCTCCGGGAATACCCGCCCTCCGACACCCTGGAAGAAAACACGCCCGACCAGAACAGGATGGTCAGGGGGTTCGATGCGGTGATGATCAAACCGTTATAGAACGGGTTCCCGGTCAGGGCGCCGCCAAAGACGCCGATCGCCGGAAGGATATTCATTGCGAAGAGTTCGGATACGACGATATTCAATCCAAAGATAAATACCACCAGGGACCCAAGCGCCCTGAGCATCTTCCCGGTCCTTGGCCCCTGCAAGAGAATCGAGATTCCCGCGAGCGCCGCGACGATATACAGGGCGTCCACCAGCGCCACCGCGAGCACGATGCGCTCGGCATACCAGAACCCGCGGTCGGTTCCCCCCTGGAACACGTACAGGCAGACGGGCCCTATGGCCAGTTGAATGACCATCCCGAAACCTACACCGCTGAGCACTATTTTAAGGATCGCGTTCCTCTGCGAAGAAGGGTGCGGTTTTTTTGACGTCCCGGTTTCCATTGAAGTCACACACCTTCCATTAAAGACGAATAAAGATGCGCTTCCTGTACAATACATGCATCACCCCTGTCCACAAGAGCATGAAACACACGGAGTACGCGAGCGACGCGGCGAACGGTTCCATCCAGGAGGCGAATAGAGCGTTATACGCCATCGCCTTGAGCGGGACGGGCGCGCCCCCCGCGCCCGCGAGCGCGATCTTCACGCTGAGCGCGCCCGACACCGAGGACATGACGTAGGCCGCAAGCGGGTTCGTCCCCAGGGCCAGAAGCGGCGTTTCCCACGCGCGCGGGGTTTCCGTATTCGCGAAAAGCTGGAAGCCGGCGAGCACGATGAAGGCGATGCCGCCGGTCACGAGGGCGAAGGTGGGCGTCCACATCTGCTTGTTGAGCGGCACCAGGAGGGAGAGCACGAGTCCCGCGACCACGAGGAGCTTCCCCGTGATGAGGAGCTTCCGTACCGCCTTGCGCGTATCGGCGCCCGCCATGCCCGCCGCGATCACGCCCAGCAGCGTCGTCCCCAGCGCGCCAAGCGTGCCCACGATTCCCTCGGGGTCCATGCCGGGCGCGATGGACCCCCCGTAGGTGTGACCCGCGAGGAGCTGCATGTCCGCCCACCGGCAGATATTCCCCAGCGGATCGAGCTCCCCCGCGCCGTACCCAGGCACCGGCGCGAAGAGCAGCACGGCGCCGTGCAACGCGAGCGTCCCCGCGCACATGCCCCACACGGCCCTCGCGGAAAATTTCATGTAGATGAGCGACGCGGCAAGGTAACAGACCGCGATGCGCTGGAGCACGCCGGGAATGCGAATCGCGTCCAGCGAAAGTGCGGACATCGCGTTGAGCGACATTCCCAGCAGGAAAATGAGCGCCGCCCTCCGGAGCACTTTCAGGATTCGGGGGGCCGATACTCTCCCGCCCGTCGCGCCGGACGCGAGCGGTATTGCCATGCCCATCGAGAACAGGAAGAAGGGGAACACGAGATCGGCGGGGGTCATGCCGTGCCAGGCGGCGTGCCGCACGGGCATGGCGACGTGCGCCCAGTCCCCCTGGTTGTTCACGACGAGCATCCCCGCGAGCGCGGCGCCGCGCAGGAGGTCCAGGGAACGAAGCCGCGGGGTTTTGCCGCGCGCGTCCACCGGACGGGCCCTAGAGCCCCAGGAAGCGGATCGCCAGTCCGCAGAGCAGGATCGAGAAGCCGGCGAGGGCGTGCGTGTAGCGCTCGAATTTCTTCACGGGGAGGAGCGTAATGCCGTAGAGCGAAACGAGCACCACGCCCATCATCGTGAGGATCGTCGCGCCGCCGAACACGAGCGCCACCAGGGCGACGCTCGTGCCGCTCCGCGTCGCGGCCGGGTACATGAGGATGGGGATGAGCGATTCGCAGGGCCCGAACACGAAGATCGTGAAGAGGAGCCAGGGCGTGATGTTCTTTTTCTTCCCTTCCGCGTCATGGACGTGGAGGTGCCCGCCCTCGTGGGAATGCGGGTGGAGGTGCGCGTGACCGTGATCGTGGCCGGCGCCGTTATGATCGTGACCGGGATCGTGCTCGTGCGCGTGCCGGTGGGTGCGGTGCCGGTACGCCGCCTTGAGCCCGTAGAGGAGATAGGCGAACCCGAACGCGATGAGCAGCCACGCCGCGATGTTCCCGCGCGCCTCCTCGAACTGTTCGATCCCCGAGAGGGCGAGCCCCAGGCTGATCCCCAGCACGCCCAGCACCACCGAGCCCGCGATGTGCCCGATCCCGCACAGGAGCGTGATCCACATGGTCCGCGACACGGACCATGCGCGCGCCTGCGCCATCATAATGAAGGGAATATAGTGGTCGGGCCCCAGTATCGTGTGGATGAAGCCCAGTGAGCCCGCGGTCGCAAGCAGCAGTGATAACTCGTTGTTCATGTATCGGCACCCGAATCCTTTGATGCGCACGAATAGCACGGGGGTCCGATATCGTCAACCAAATCACGCACGCGCCGCCTGGCCCCTCCGGATAATGTTTCCCGGGAGCGCGTTTTTCACCGGCTTCCCGTCCGATACGACCTGCGTCCCGTTGATGAACACGTGCCCTATCCCGCGCGGATGCACGCGCGGACGATAGAAGTCCGCGTCCGTGGCGATCGCGTCCGGATCGAAGACGACGATATCGGCCGCAAAATTCTTTTTGAGAATTCCACGCCCGGGGATATTCATGCACGCGGCGGGAAGCGAGGTGCACTTGCGCACGGCCTCCTCGAGCGACAGGAGCCCCGTTTCCCTCGTGAACACCTGCAGGAAACGCGGGAAGCAGTCGTAGAAAATATGCGCGGGCCTTCCCGACGGACGCAGGATCGTGTCGGTCGCGGGCACCGAGCGCGGGTGCGTGAACCCGGAGCGCATCGAACGGAAGATGAAGGGATCGTCGGGCACGGTGGGTGTGTGGAACACCATGACCTCCCCGCGCTCCGCGATGAGCAGATCGCACAGTGCGTCAAAGGCATGCCTCTTCGTCGCGGCCCCGATCTCGGGGAAGGTCTTCCCCTCCATCCAGCGGTTCGCCTCGCCCGCGACGGCCATGACGCGCAGTCCCGACCAGCCCGTCATCTTGATGTAGTTGAAGGACCAGGTCGCGCCGTCGCGGTGCGGCCACGCGGGTTCCGTGCGCGCGATATCGCGCTTCACGCGTACGCGGAAGGCTTTATCGGCGAGGCGCGCGAGCGCCTGCTCCTTGCCGCCCTCCGATACGTACGGCGGGAGAAAGGCGAAGAGCTCGGTGAAGCCCTGTGCGGTGGGGACAAGATCGAAATGGACGCGCACGCCCTCGCGCTCGGCTTCGTCGAATCGCTTGAGCTTGGCCTCCAGGGTCTTCTCTATGGGTATGGGAATGTGAAGGCGGTTGTACGCGAACGAGCCCGCGCGCGCGAAGGCGCGCGTGAGCGCGCCCATCCCCTTCGTATACGGCTGCCAGTAGAGGTGCGAGACCTGGATGGGAACGCCGTGGTTCCTTCCCACCGCGAAGACCTCGTCCAGCGCGAGGTCGATCGTGTGCGCGTAACTGCGCAGGTGCGAGGTGAAAACCCCGCCGTAGCGCGCGAGCACCTTCCCGCACCCGTCGAGCTCCGCCGCGTCGCTCTCCAGCCCGGGGAAATACTGGAGCCCCGTGCTCATCCCCAGGCATCCCTGCTCGAGCGATTCCTCCAGGTAGCGCTCCATCGCCCGCTGTTCGGCGTCTTCAAGGAGCCTCGTCACCAGGCCACTCGCGGCGATGCGCAGCGTGCCGTGTCCCGCGAGGAGCGCCATGTTGAGCAGCATGCCGCGCGATTCCATCGCCGACATGAACCCGGCAGGGTTTTCCCAGCCGACGGAATTCCCCATCTTGAGTCCCGAAAGGTTTTCCAGATAGGTGAGGAGTTTGTCCCGGTGAGGACCCGCGGCCAGCGAGCCCGAAAAGCCGCAATTGCCCCCCACGAAGGTGGTGATGCCCTGCATGACGAGCGGCTCCAGTAAATCGGCATGCGAGTCAAGGTGGACCGCGAGGTCCGCGTGGGAGTGGATATCGATAAAGCCCGGCGCCGCGACAGCGCCGCGCGCGTCTATTTCCCGCTCCGCGATCGCGTCTTGAAGAGGCCCGATTTCCTCGATGCGCCCATGGGACACGCCGATATCGCCGGGAAACGAAGGCGCGCCTGTCCCGTCCACGATTCTTGCATTTCTAATAATCAGATCGAGCATCGCGATACCTCCGATTGTCCGTGTCCCCCCGCGAACCGAGGGATGTGTTGCCCCTGTATAACGCCTCCACCGCCGCCCAGTCAAATTAATTTGCGCCCGTGGAATAGGGCTTGCTATTCGACGCTCCCCGCGCGATAGGTCTGAGCGGGAAGTCACACATGATCATTTACAGCCGTTTCTTGGTTAACGTGTTCACCCTCGGCAAGGCCGTGGGCATCACCCTTTTCCCCTTCATATTCATCGTGCCCGAAATGCACGGAAACCGGGTGGTGATCAACCACGAGCGCATCCACCTGCGCCAGCAGCTCGAGATGCTGGTAGTGATTTTCTATTTTATCTACCTTTGTTCCTTCCTTTGGAACATTATTAGAAGGAAGAATTTCATGGCGGCATACATGCGGGTACTCTTTGAACGCGAGGCATATGCGCACGAATACGATCCCGACTACCTCGCCCGGCGAAGGCTCTACGCGAGCCTCCGGTATGCGTTCGGGAGAAACGGGCGGGCATGAAGAATATATTTTCACCGATACTCAGGATGTCATGAGTCCAGGGGGAGCATATGGAAACGTATAGACCATTTATAGGCGGGACGTGGATCGATTCGACGAACAAGCTTTCGATAATCAACCCCGCGACGAATGAACCGTTCGCGGAAGTGGCGACGATCGATCGCGCCGCCGTCAGGGGCGCGCTGGAAATCGCGGAAAAGGCGTTTCATGCCTGGAGCGCGCTTACGGGGCTGGCGCGGGGGGCGTTCCTGTCGGCCGTAGCGTCCGAGCTCGAAAGGCGATCGGACGCGATCGCCCGCGTCATCACCATGGAGAACGGAAAGCCCCTGGCCCAGGGCAGGGCCGAGGTGGCCATGACCGTCGACCATTTCCGCTGGTTCGCCGAGGAGGCGCGCCGCGGATACGGGCGGGTGGTGCCGCACCAGGCCGACGGGAAGCGCAATATCGTCATCAGGCAGCCGGTCGGCGTCGTGGGATGCATATCCCCGTGGAACTTCCCGCTCGTGCTCGCGGCGAGAAAAGTCGCACCCGCCCTCGCGGCAGGGTGCGCCGTCCTCCTCAAGCCGGCGAGCCAAACCCCTCTCTGCGCGATCGAACTGGCGAAATGCATGGAAGCGGCGGGCGTCCCGGCGGGGGCGTTCCAGGTCGTCGTGGGAAAGGCCTCGGAGATCGGCGACGAGATGCTGGAAAATCCCATTTGCAAAAAGATCAGCTTTACCGGGTCGACGGAGGTGGGGAAAAGGCTCATCCAGGGCGCATCGACGACATGCACCAGGCTTTCCCTGGAACTGGGGGGAAACGCGCCGCTCATCATATTCGCCGATTCGGATTTCGATCGCGCCGTCGAAGGGGCCATGACAACCAAGTTCAGGAATAACGGGCAATCGTGCATCGCGGCGAACAGGATTTACGTGGAGCGTCCCGTCTATGAAAGATTCCTCGAATCGTTTGCGGCTAAAACCAGGGGTCTCAAGGTGGGCAACGGCCTGGACGCGGGGGTCGATATCGGCGCGCTCATTAATAAAGAAGGAGTCGATAACGCCCTTCGGTTGATCGAAGACGCGAAGAACCGTGGAGCGCGGGTCGTATGCGGGGGCGCGCGATGGGGCTCCCGGGGAAATTTCCTGGAACCCACGGTCATCGCGGACGTACCCGACAGCGCCCTGTGCGCGCGGGAGGAAATTTTCGCGCCGGTGGCGGCGGTATATCCCTTCGATTCCGAGAACGAGGCGATCGAAAAGGCCAATGCCACGGAATTTGGCCTTGCCGCGTACGCCTATACGAGCAATTTAAACAGGGCGATTCGCCTGGCCGAGAAGCTCGAAGCGGGATCAATCGGCCTGAACGATGCGGTGCCAACGACAAGCAACTGCCCCTTTGGCGGATTCAAGCAGAGCGGCTGGGGCCGCGAACTCGGCAGCGAAGGGCTCGACGCGTTTCTTGAAACCAAGCACATATCCATAGGGAATATCTGACCCGGGGAATCGCCTCTCGGGATTGTTTGCATTTGTCGGTGTTGCCCTATTGGCGCGGCTTCCGTATCACGAACAGTGCCAGTCCCGCCGCGATGAAACCGGCCGCGCAGATGAACATGGCCCGCGGGCCCATCGTATCGATAACCAGCCCCGCGGCGGCCGGGCCCGCGAGCAGTGCGCCGTTCTGACAGGCCATGTAAAGCCCCATGTATCCCGCGGTCCTGTCCGCGGGTATCAGCCTTAAATAGTACGTATACGCGACGGTGAGGACGACGGCATACCCGCCGCCTGCGAAAAAAAGCAGGATCCAGACCAATGAGACGGAACGGGTAAATCCCATGATCGCCATCGAGAGCGCCAGTACGACCAGGCCCGCGGCGGTGACGCGCCTGTGGCCCAATCGATCCCCCATCATGCCCGCGGGCAGCGCGCACGCCACATACACGGCGATCAAGAAGAGCAGTTTTATCACCGCGTCCCCGGTATCGACGTGGAGCATGTCCCTGACGGCGATCACGAAGAACACCATCACCATCCACAGTCCCGTCCACCAGCTTGTCATCGCGGCGAGAAAAATCAGGACGGGGCGATTGCGGAACGCTTCCCCCAGGAGCCCTTCGGCAAATACGGACGGCGCGCCGGCCGGGGGCTCGCGCGTCCCCACGATCATCACGCCCGCCGATACGGAGATTCCCATCGCGGCCCAGACGAACGGCAGGTGGCGCGCCGTGTCCCAGTTCCTCGCGCCGAAAAACATGAAGGAGAGTATGCCCACTCCTCCCATTAAAAACATCATCCCCGCCGCGATCCCTCGCTGCCCCGGCGGCGTCAGGTCGGGCAGGAGCGCAAAATACGGGCCGATAGCCGTAAAAAACCCCGCGTACAGGAAGAGCGAGAGCAGCATCGCCGCGCCGATACTCGTCGTCATGTACAGGAGCGCCAGGGACAGCAGCACCGTCACCCATCCCGCCAGTATGAACGGCTTTCTCTTTCCCCACCGCGTATGCGTCCTGTCGGAAAAGCCCCCGACGATCACGGGCATCACCGCGCCGAACACGCCGCCTATGGAAAGGGCCAGGCCCGTAAGCGTCTTTGACCCGGTCAGTTCGTTGAGATACAGGGGAAATGTCGCCGAATTGAAGCCCCAGAAGGTCTGGACCGCGAAAAGTCCGCTAGAAAAAACAAGGAGCTGCAGGAATGTTCTTCGTTCAGGGGCCATACGCTCCTCGATTATCTTTTCAGCGTTGGGAATAATGTACGCTTCATCCATTACGCGCTTCACCCTCCCCCGGCCCCTCCCGTCGAGGGAGGGGAAATAGAAAAAGCATACCCCGGCTCATAGAGGCGTGCCGCCGGCGCGCCTCTACGAATCCGCCAGGTGCGTCCGGATAAGGTCCTGCAGGTTCATGATACGCTGGTTGAGCACCCCCAGGAACGAATTGTGCGGGTCGCGGGAATAGAGCGCGGCGACCCTCGCGGCGTATCGCGCAACGGCCTCGCCCATCTTGAGCACCAGCGCGCGCTCTACAATCCCGCTCATCATGATCTCGCTCACCAGCTCGTGCATGAGGGCGTTCTCGCGCCCGAATTCGGGCCAGTCGAAGACCGTGACAGCGAACTCCCGGCAGAAGCCGGCGAGGGTTTTTCGGTACTGGGATTCGGGGTCCATGGCGCCTCATTGGAGCGTGCCTCCCGCCTCCCGTCACGCCTTTTTTCATCAAGGATATGTTTTAAGAATCGCGGGGGGCCGATACGCCCGTCCTGCAGCTCGCGGTATCGGTCCCCGAAAAATCCATGCACGGTGACGCCAGGACGCACCGCGCGACGCCGATTTTCCCCTCCCGCCACTGAGCGTATGCTCAGTATTGAGTTGACAATCGACGGGCGTGCGCATAGGATCGATTCCGCCCGCGAGACGAGATCCGGGCACCGCCGCAATTCCAGATACGGGGAGGACCGTGCAATGATACTCGGCAATCACAAACTGTTTGCGTTATTCCTTCATCCCGCGCTGCTCGCGCTCGCGCTGTGCGTCGTTTCGATCGCATGCTCGCGCGCGGCCGAAAGTCCCGCATGGGACAGGCCGTCGCTCGGCGTGCTCGACATCAATATCTGGTCGGGGCTCGACTACAAGGGCAACGTGACCATGGGCGAATACGAGAGCCCGGAGACGCGCGAGGTCCGCTACCAGGCGCTTTTGAAACAGGTGAGGGCGCTCGACCCGGACGTCATCGGGGTGCACGAGGCGAACAAGCTTCCCGCCTATATCGACCGCCTCGCGCGCGACCTGGACTGCGACGCGATCTGGCACGTAGGCGTGGGCGGCGTGCGCGCGGGCGCGGTGGGACTCCCGTGGAACCTGCGCGAAGGGGACGCCCTCCTCGCGAAGAAGGGACTCAGGCTCGAATGCGTGAAGCGCCTGCAGCTCTCCGGCGGCCCGGTGGGAAATTTTTTCACCTTCCACTTCGAGGACGCGACCCAGGTGATCGCGGCGCGGATAACCGTGAAGGGTAGCCCGGTGTACGTATTCTCCACGCACTGGCACGCGTCGCCGCTGGACGCCCCCGACGTGCGCGCGAAGCTCGCGGAGCTCAGGGCGTCCATGAAATCCCCCGACGAAGAGTATAAATCCGCGATCGCGGAGATTGATGCGGGCGCAGCCTGGAGGATGGACGAAGCGGTAAAGACGCTCGCCCTCGCGGACGAGCTCGCGACCGGCACAACCGCGCTCATCATCGGGGACTTCAACTCGATCGCCGAACTGCCCGAATTGAAGCTCCTTGAAAAAGGAGGCTTCGTGAACACCTTTGGCGCTCTCAACCCCGGGAAGCCCGGCTTCACCTGGGACCCGGTCCGTAACGAAAACCAGAAGAAACACTACGCCGCGCGTCCCAAAAATCCGTCGCTCATGGACGAGTTTTCGTTCTGGGAGGATCACGCGCAGCGGCGCATCGACCACATCCTGTTGCGCGGCGGCGTGAAGCCGGTTCTGGTTCCCCGCGAGAGCCGGGTTGTGCTGGATGAGATCGTGGACGGTGTCCATACGAGCGATCATTTCGGGATATATACCAAGTTTGACGTGAAATGAGAATAATGCATGCACTGGGAGGATGCTTCCAGTGCGTGCGCCTCTCGTGGAGATGGGGGGATAAAGAAAGGCGATAGAAGAGATAACGGCTGGGCGTACTATTTTATGGATAAAATTCCATACTTCTCCAGGAATTTATTGTCCTTTTCGATGAGATTTAAAAATCGTTGAGCGGTTCCATTGGGAATATTTCTTCCCGATTCCCATGCCTCAATTGTTTTAATAGATACACCTAGTATATTTGCAAATATATTTTGAGATATGCCTAGTTTTATTCTTAATAGCCTGATTTTATTAGCTGAAATCGGTGTTAATGGAGCAATTGAAACTTTATGAATAGAGAGATTTTTCAATTTTTTCCCTTTTTCATATGATATTGCCTCATTCATTCCCTTCGATATACTTTTAAAAAGCGACTGGTTTTTCATGACTTATCCTTTTTCTTCGATAGTTCTTCTTCAAGGATTGCAATAAGTGATTTTAGAATATTACGGTCATCTTTAGTTAGGTTTTCCTTGTCATTCTTTCTGTAGGCCGTTATAAAATATATTTTCTTGTGTATTATAAAATCGATATAAATGATTCTTGCTCCACCACTTTTACCTTTTCCAGGAAGAGCCCATCTGAGTTTTCGAATCCCGCCTGTTCCTTGAATTATACTGCCGGATTCAGGATGAATGCAAAGATATTCTTCGATTTCTCTTATGATTTCATCTGTAATTCCAATATGCTTACAAGCTTTATCAAATTCAGGCAATAAGATAAATATGCGTTCCATATAAGCAAGAATACGCCCTACTGGATAGGGTGTCAAGCAAAAAGCCACCCCAGAATACTTCCAGTGCGTGCGTCTTTCATGGGAAATGGGGAGATGAAAAAAAGGCGATGGAAGAGATAGAGGCTGAGGTGTTCGGCGGGATACCAGTCTTTTCTTCTACGATATAATGTTAGGGAAGAAAATCATTATTACTATTTCCTGTCCTTCATTTCCTTTATGCTTGCTTTCACTAGTTTGTTCACCAATGCTTTTGGTATCCCTTTGTCTACTGAAAAACTAACAATGGCTTTAGTCGTAGTATAGTCCGTAAGTTCCTTTTTGTGATTTTCTATCACTGGAGGACGAACATGCAAACGCACATTAGGTTTCTTATAGCTGAACCAAGCAAACATTCCGTTATAATCATAACCTTTATAGGAATATCCTGGCATTTGGAAATAACTAACCGTTTCAGTAGCATCAGGCGCTACTTCCTGGATTGCAGACCTAATTTCATTCAATTTGTCCCGAACTTCTTCCGGGTGTTGTGCTATGTATTCATCGACTCCACCCGGTTCGATGGAATCAGGTTTGCTTTTGGTCATCTTATTTTCCTCCGCGAAACGTGCTTCTTTCATGAGCCGGCATCGGCCGGGTAGCATCACTCATCAACAAGCGCCACCGCGCGTATCCATCCCGCGCTCGCGTTCCTGATCTTCACCGGGAAGCAGAAAAAGGTGAAGCCGTTAGACGGAAGCGTTTCCAGGTTCGTGAGCTTCTCGATATGGCAGTAGCCCTTCTCGATACTCGCGAAATGCCCCTCCCAGATGATAGACGAATCGTGGCTGTTCTTGAAATCCTCGGCGATCAGGGGAAGGGGACGGTCCCAGCTCCAGGCGTCGGTGCCCACGACCCGTACGCCGCGGTCGCACAGCCACAGCGTGGCCTCGCGGCCCATCCCGCATCCCTTGACAAGGTATTCCGGCTTCCCCCAGTACTTGTCGGCGCCGGTGTTCACGAGCACGATGTCCCCCTCGCGAAGCGTGTAGTCCATCGCCGTGAACGCGCGCTCCATGTCGGCGGCGGTCACCAGGTGGCCGTCGGAAAAACCGCGGAAATCGAGCTTCACGCCGTTGCCCACGCACCACTCGAGCGGCACTTGGTCGATCGTTAGCGCATCGAGCCCCCCGCTCATTTTCGGGTGGTAGTGCCACGGCGCGTCCAGGTGCGTCCCCGAGTGCGTCGAGAGGGTCACGAACTCCATCGCCCAGCCCTTCCCCTCCGGAAGGTCCTTTTGCTTATCGATGCCCGGGAAAAAAAACCCCATCTGGTCCGCCCCCTCGTCGTGAGATACATACTGGATTTTCGGAATCATCATGGGGGGGTCCGATGGAATATCGTTTTCGATCGCGATTGAGAGGTCGACGAGTCTCTTTGACATTTGCTCCTCCACACGGAAAAGGCTGGCGCGTCCGCGACTCCTTGAATAATGGATACTTCCGGAAAAGTCAAATTAAAACCTGGAGCCGCCGATTCGCCTTCACGGGTTGAACAGATTTCTGACGTTTCGCAATGAAAATACGAGAAAATGTTCTTATTTTCGTCCCTCCTTCGTATTCATTTCATACGCTCCACGTTTTCTCCGGAGGATACGGAATGCTGCGAACGAGCATCAACATGAGAAACGATATCTTCTTTAAGATAAGCATC
>SCSX01000077.1 GCA_004297825.1 Spirochaetota bacterium | reverse complement strand
GCGAATATTGCGTTTCTCATATTAATGGATGTTCTCAGCATTCCGTGTTCTCCGAATAAAGAATGGAGCGTCTGAAATGTATACGGAGGAGGGGCGAAAAATAGTAACATTTTCACCCGGCTCTCCTTCAGAACGCCCGGAATTTAGCTCACACCAGTCACGCCGGCACCTTTTTAATACTACAAAATGATTGACGCGCGCCGCCATTCAGGGTAGATACTGGTTGCAGAGTATTCAGCATCCAAACCTGATAGGATATCCCCATCATGCCCGAGCCCGCAGGGTCGAACAAAGAGATCATCGCAATAAAGGTAAGGTTTAACCTCACCCGGCAGTCGTTTTCCGGGTTACTCGTCGCCTACTTCGATCTCTACAAGATCAATCTCCTGGCGCATTTTTCCCTGATCATCGAGGGGGAAGACCTGGCCTCGACGAGCCTGGCGATGCCGCATGACCAGCTCGTCGAGGCGATCAAGAACGGGGCGACCCGTTACCCCGTGGCCGGCGAGATGAATTCGAAGGTGAAAAGCAGGCTCAACAGCTCGGTCACCAAGACGTACATGGAAACCCTGTTGAACCATATCAAGTCCAAGGATATAGGATCCGCGGAAAACATGATCAAGCGCACGATCGAGGCGGTCCTCTCGACGGACCGGATCGAGTCCGTTCTCGAGTTCGAGCTTTTGAATTACGGGGAATTCGCGCAGCTGAGTGTCGACGAGCGCTCGGAAAAGCTCACCATGAGCGACAAGATCAGGATCGTCATGCCCTACGCGGAAAACCAGGCGGAGCTCGCCGAGAAGATCATCAGGGAGAATATCCAGGATATCGTGCTTGTCCGCGTGTCCTTCCTGGCCGAGAGCGATGTCTACGGATCGGTGCTCATCACCTGCGGCGCCGTGAACGGAAAGATCCACGGTCTCCTCCTCGCCGCGGGCAGCGACCGAGGGCTCGCGGATATCGATGTTTCGCTCTCGCTTATCGACTACTACTCGGGCATGCTCGGGCTGCTCGCGCACCCGAAACTGGATAAAACGATATCGCCGAAAATCGATGCCCTTTTACGGAAGATTGATTCCGGGATCATGCTGGAAGCGATCTCCCGCACCGACACCGTGGGGGTGGTAACGATAGTATCGGACCTCCTGAAAACGCTCACCGGACGCGGAGCAAGTGTGCAGGCGCGCTGCGAGAAAATCAATTCCCTCAAGATGACGCTCCTCCTGAACCAGGATAAGGAAAAGAAGGAGGAGAAAGCCCCTGCGCCCAAGGACGATGTCGTATCGGGGCTCAGGGTCGTCGACGCGAGCCTCATCGTCTCGCCAGGGAAGGGGAAGAGCATATCGAGCCTTAAATCGGGCGACTGGGTGCAGGTGCTCCTCAATCCCGCCAACCCGCTCTCGATGAAGATACTCAAGAGCCTTAACCTTATCGAGGGCAACAAACCGAAACCGATCGGCACGAAGGTGCACACGATAAAGCGCACGCCCAAGATCGGTTATACCATCTATGTGCAGGTGGCCGAAGGGGTGTTGGGGAAGACGATCGAGGAGCAGGACGTGCGGGTAAAAACGGGGGACCCGGTCGTGGAGCAGGCGGAGGAAAAATCGAGCGGGAGCCTCCTGATCGGCCTGATCGCGGGCATTGTCGTGCTGACGGTGGTTTTAATCGTTCTTGCGCTCAAGAAATGATTTGCCGGGAAATATTTGATTTGACAGGTGAAACGTGATATATAGGGTTAAAACTTTTTCAGGAGAAGGCTATGGCCTACAAGATCACAACAGATTGCACCATGTGCGGGACCTGCGCTGACGAGTGCCCCACCTCCGCCATCAAAGAAGGAAAAAATACGTACGTGATTGACAAGGAAACATGTACGGAATGCGGAACATGCGTGGATGCGTGCCCCGCGGAAGCGATCGTAGAAGAATAAAACCGATCAGGATGGCTCCGGCCATCCTGAATCATTTCTGGGGCAGGGATACCCGGTGAAACGCGTACTGCTCGTTATACTCATCGGCATCTTTACGGTTACCGGGCCGCCGGGCATCCCGGAAGGCGTTAGCGAAGTCGCGGGCGCCAGCGAAAGTTTCAGGAAGATCGAAGACCTTTATATAAGGTGGAACCGGGGCTGGTTCGGAAGCGGGCACTATTATGAGCGAAAGCTTCATGCCGCACTCCTGGAATACCTTGGGCTGCCGCTTGAAACGGGAGGGGACTATTTGTTGATTTATCCCGAAACCGTGGAGCAGAATGTGTACGTATGCCGCCTGAATTTCGGCGGCTGGTGCATCATTCGCGGGGAGCTGGCGGCGGATTCGCTCAAGGCTGTTACCGGAGACAAACCCGGTGCGCTCCGCTCCTGGTGGAGGAGCGGGCGGATGTGTTCCTTATCGGGAACACTCAAGCGCTTCTCGCTCGAGCGGGGGAATCCCGCGAGGGTGACGCTCTACATGGATGGCCTCACGATCCGTGAGAGGGCGCAGGGTAAGTAGCAGGATATTTGCTTCAAAGAGAGGCTGGCTATGTGCGGAATTATCGGGTACGTGGGGATGCGGCCGGCGGCCGAGATCATCATAAACGGACTCAAGCGCCTTGAATACCGGGGATACGATTCGGCGGGTATCGCGCTCGTCAACAACGATATGTTCGTGGGCAAGCGCGAAGGCAAGATCGCCGAGCTGGAACAGGTCCTGGACTTCCCTTCCCTCGCGGGGTACGCGACGGGAATCGGGCACACGCGCTGGGCGACGCATGGTGTCCCTTCGGATACCAACGCGCACCCGCACACCTCCTGCGACGGCCGGATCGCAATGGCGCACAACGGAATTATCGAGAATTACCAGTCCATCAAGAAGATGCTCCTGGTAAAAGGCCATAAAATTGTGAGCGAGACGGACACCGAGGTGCTGGTCCATCTCATAGAATACTACTACCAGTCCAACACGCTCATCGACTCGGTCATGCTCGCCCTGCAGAAGGTGGAGGGCACGTTCGGTATTGCGGTCGTTTCCAGGGACGAGCCGGGGGTCATCATCGCGGCACGGCGAGGAAGCCCGCTCATCCTGGGGCTGGGTGAGAATGAAATGATCGTCGCTTCGGACGCGAGCGCCATCGTGGAGCATACGAGAAAGGTAATCTACATAGACGACAACGAAATGGTCGAGATAAGGAAAGACCATTTCCGCTCCTACGACCTTAAAAAAAACGTGAAATCCAAGAAGATCGAGGACATCGACTGGGATATAAAGCTCATCGAAAAGCAGGGTTACGATCACTTCATGCTCAAAGAGATTTTCGAGCAGCCCGATACCATCCTGGACTCGTTCAGGGGCCGCGTTCTGCCACAGGAAGGCAATGTGCGATTGGACGGACTGCGCCTGTCGACGGAAGAGCTGAACGGCATTGAGCGAATAATTTTCATCGCATGCGGTACCTCGTGGCACGCGGGCCTTGTGGGAGAATACCTCATCGAGGAATATGCGCGCATCCCCGTCGAGGTTGAGTACGCGTCGGAATTCCGCTACCGCAAACCCATCTTAAAGAAGGGCGACCTGGTCATTGTGATCAGCCAGTCGGGCGAAACGGCGGATACCCTGGCGGCGTTGCGCGAGGCCAGGACGCGGGGGGTCAAGGTGCTGGGCGTGACGAACGTGGTGGGAAGCACCATCGCGCGCGAGAGCGACGGCGGCGTCTATATTCACGCCGGCCCCGAGATAGGCGTCGCTTCGACGAAAGCGTTCACCTCCCAGATCACGGTGCTCATTCTCATCACCCTCCTGCTTGCGAGAAGGAAGGACCTGACCCCGGAGGCGGGGCGCGAGCTCTTAACCGAACTCATGAGAATTCCCGACCAGGTCCGCTCCATACTGGAAAATGATGACGCGATCGTGGCCATCGCCCGGCGCTACAAGGACGTGAAGAACTTCCTGTACCTGGGGCGCGGAATTCATTTTCCCGTGGCCCTCGAGGGGGCGCTCAAGCTCAAGGAGATTTCCTACGTGCATGCGGAAGGGTATCCCGCCGCCGAGATGAAGCACGGTCCCATCGCCCTCATCGATGAGAATATGCCGGTGGTCTTCATTGCGATCAGGGACGAGGTGTACGAGAAAATCCTGAGCAACATGCAGGAGGTGAAGGCGCGTAACGGGAAAATCATCGCTATCGCGACCGAGGGCGATGAGGACATAGGGATGGTCGCGGATCATGTGATCCGTATCCCCAGGGTGAGCCGCATATTTTCACCGCTGCTGACGGTAGTTCCGCTGCAGCTGCTCGCGTATCATATTGCCGTGCTCAAGGGGTGCGACGTCGACCAGCCCCGGAACCTGGCGAAAAGCGTGACGGTCGAATAGCGCACGGAATATCCCGGGTTCCAATCGCCCCTGCAAGGGGATTTTGACTCCTTCAACGCAATGCGTCGTTTTTTTGGCCCGCTTCCGGAGATAATGATTGACATGAACCCCCGCCCGTTATTTATATTTAATCACAATCGGGTCCATCGACGCCCCGATACCGGGTTTTTTGAAGCGCGAAGCCACGCGGCGGGGAACATGTGCGTGCAGGGTAATTTTAAGCGGGGAGAAACGGAATGATAGTAATTGAGAGCATTGACCATATAGGGATAAGCGTCTCGAACCTTGAAAAATCGATCGAGTTCTATAAAGAGCTGTTCGATTTCGAGGTGATCGAGAAAATCAGCAGTTCAAAGCAGGCCTATATCAAGGTCGGCGAGATCGTAATAGGCCTGTTCGAGGTTGACGGTTACAAGAATCAGAAAAACACCAAGAATCATGTCAGCTTTTATGTCGACGAACAGGATTTCGAGGACGCCTTCGAAGAAATAAAGGACATGGAGATACCCATTGTTTTCGGCCCCGAAAACATTCGCAACGGGAAATCCCTGGTGTTTCTGGACCCCGACGAAAACCAGATCGAAATATGCTATCCGCGCATGCAGCCGTAGGCTGTCCGCTCCAAAATCCGCGAGGCGTCCTTTGAATTCGAATCGCGGCAACGGGAGGTTCGTGCGCTCATGACCGCTTCTCTTGCAGAAATTTTACGTACCGCCCGGGTCGTCCCCGTCGCGGTGTTCGAGGACCTGAACGCCGCGCTCGAAACCGCTGCGGTGCTCGTACGGGGTTCGCTCCCCGTGATCGAGATTACCTTGCGCACGAAGGCGGCGCTCGATTGCATCCGCGCCGTCTCGGATAAATTTCCCGATCTCCAGACGGGAGCCGGGAGCGTTCTTTCGGTCGAGGCGCTCGATGACGCGCATAAGGCCGGTGCGCGTTTCGCGGTGGCCCCCTGTCTCGATCCGGATGTCGTGCGTCATGCGCGGGAGATCGGGATTCCCTTCGTTCCCGGTGTGGCCACGCCTTCCGAGCTGAATTGCGCGCTCAAGCTGGGCTGTGAAATTATCAAGATATTTCCCGCCGAGGACCTGGGGGGGCCCGCCTATATCAACGCGCTCACGGCGCCCTTCAAGCTCAAAGAATTTTCGCTCATTCCCACGGGCGGAATCAACGAGAAAAATATCGGCGGATACTTTTCAATTCCACGGGTCATCGCGTGCGGGGCGAGCTACGTCGTGGACAGCCGCCTGGTGGAGAAGGGCGATTTCGCGTCCCTGGCGGACCGCGTCAGGAGCATCTCCTCCGGGCTCCGGGCCCTCGGCTGATGCCGGGCATGCCTTCACGCCGGGAGAGCGCACGGGTATGAAACGGATCGCACACGGGCAGGCCGGGCAACGCGGGCGCACCGGGACGCACGGTGAAGGAACAGGCAGTATCGGCCCCCGAAGCCGTCGCGGTATAGTCCCTCTCTACCCACGCATGACGATATCACCCCCGATGGAATGATTTTTACCATGGATTTTCTCTCCCTGCTGCGCCGCGCGCGCGACACGCGCGACTCGCTTTTCGGCGATCCCCTCACCGACTGCTTCCGGCTGTTTCACGCGGGAAAGGACGGCCTGGACGGACTCACCATCGATCTTTATGGGAATTATCTGCTGGTGCAGATATTCTACGGCGAGGTGTGGGACCGATGGCCTTCCCTGCGCAGCGTGCTGGATTCCTGGATCCCGGAACTGGGGGTGCCCGTTCGGGGCGTTTTGGTGAAAGACAGGCGCAGGCCGGAAAATCCCCGCGATCCCATGCCCTATGAAAGTCAACTCGTGGCGGGTGAGATGCCGCCAGCGGACCTCACGGTGCGTCAGGGCGGCGTACTGTGCCTCGTGGACCTCCGGAAGGGACAGAACACGGGGCTCTTCCTCGACATGCGCGAGGTGCGCGAAAAACTGATTCCCTATTACCCGGGGATATCGTACCTGTTGAACCTTTTCTGCTACACCGGCATGTTTTCCGTCCACGCGATCCGGGGAGGGGCGGCCGGGGCGACGAACGTGGACCTCTCCAGGCCCGCGCTCGCGCGCGCGCGGGCGAACTACGCAGCGAACGGTATCGGGTACGATGACCGGGATTTTATC
>SCSX01000076.1 GCA_004297825.1 Spirochaetota bacterium | reverse complement strand
GCTCTTCCGATCTCCAAAGTAAACCCTCCCGGAAACCGGTCAATATCGCGCAGAACGCGCTTCAGGAGCATGATGACGACAGCCTGACGGCTTGTTTTTAGCTTTGCCGCGGCAAGGGCAATATTTACGTAGACGATGTGGCTCATGTTTAAGGAAGTGCGAAGCATTCCGTATTCTCCGGGACAAAAGTGAGTGTCCAGAGTGAATACGAACTAGGCATGAAAAATATGAACGGTTTTCGCGGGGGGTTCCGCGCGCCCGGATTTCAGCCGGGGGGGATCCTGTTCTTGATGACGCCCTTCTCGCCGGTCTCGAGTATCGGCACGCCGAACATGCGCGCAAGCTGCTCCCGGCGGGACTCCGCGAGCTCCAGTCCCTCGATTTCCCGTTCGAGCGCGATGGAGCGCCGGCTGTCGCGATGGCAGAGAAACACGAAGTAGCGAAGGATCGTCATGTTTTTTTCGGGCGCCAGCGCGACCCCCTCGAATTCCCCCAGCGGCGTAACCGTGCCGCGCAATCCCTTCGAGAAGAAGGTTTTAATCCGGATAAGCACGCCGTCCCTGAATACCTGGACAAGGGTGACCCGGGTGTAATAGCTTATCCCGAAAAAGAGGGCGATGAGCGAGGGAATGCCGCATGAAAGCGCGGTGATGACGGAGCCGGTCGTGATCCAGTCGCCCGACCCGCCCTCCTGTCGGAGCAGGTAGATGATGAGCGCGCCTATCACGGCGAGCGAGACGGAGAAGTGCAGGTAGGATTTCCCCTTTCTTCTATGGAAGAGCGTGGTTGAAAACAGCGGTTCGGAGCGCTTCTTTGCGTTTCGGGATTTTTTTTGGGGTTTCTTCTTCATCGCGCCTGCCTCTCCTGTGGGCGTTCCCGGCCGGGAACCGGATACCAGTGATCGAGCGGACGCATGAAAACTCAATCAGAAAAAGGGAGCCTGGGCAATAAAAATCGGACATGGGCCGCCCGAAGGCGCGGATTCGAATCCGCGCCTTCGGGCGGTTCGGGGTTGCCGTTCATTCCGCGGGGCATTATATTGTACCATTCCGCACATGCGGGAACGATATGCATGAAGACACAATTCACGAGAACCGGCTCATCAATGAAACGAGCCCGTACCTTCTCCAGCACGCGCACAATCCCGTCGACTGGCACCCGTGGGGAGACGAGGCCTTCGCGCGCGCGCAGCGCGAGGACAGGCCGATATTCCTGTCGATAGGCTACTCCACCTGTCACTGGTGTCACGTCATGGAGCGGGAGTCATTCGAAAGCCGCGAGGTCGCGGAGATGCTGAACCGCGCCTTCGTGTGCGTCAAGGTGGACCGCGAGGAGCGGCCCGACGTCGACCGGCTCTACATGGATTTCTGCCAGGCCCTCACGGGATCCGGGGGATGGCCGCTCACGATCGTCATGACCCCCGGGAAAAAGCCCTTCTTCGCCGCCACGTACATCCCGCGCGTCTCGGGGCACGGGCGGGTGGGGCTGCTGGAGCTTGTCCCCCGTATCGAAACGATCTGGAGATCGGACCGCCGGCAGGTCGAGGAATCCGCCGACGAGATTTCCGCAACGCTCCTTCGCTTCGCAGGTTCCGATACACACACGCGGGGCGACGCCTCCGGGCCGGATCCGGAACAGGCCGTCCAGACCCTGCACGAGGAGTACGACTCCCTGCACGGCGGATTCGGGATGGCGGTCAAGTTCCCCACCGCACACGTGCTGGTGTTTCTCATCCGCTACTGGCGCCGCACGGGCGACACGCGCGCGCGCCGGATGGCGGCCGATACGCTCAGGGCGATGCGGCGCGGGGGCATTTGGGACCACGCGGGCGGCGGTTTTCACCGCTATTCCACCGACCGCGAGTGGCGCCTCCCGCATTTCGAGAAGATGCTCTACGACCAGGCCGCGCTCGCGGGCGCCTACCTCGAGGCGAGCCGGGCCTTCGGGGACGCCTCCTTCGCCGAGACCGCGCGGGAAATCTTCGCCTACGTGCTGCGCGACCTCGCCTCGCCGGCTGGCCCATTCTGCGCGGCCGAGGACGCCGACAGCGAGGGGATCGAGGGCAGGTTCTACCTCTGGACGCACGACGAGGTGGCGGGGGTCCTGGGACCGGAGCGGGCGCGATTGTTCGCGCGCGCCTTCGGGGTATTCCCGGAGGGCAATTACCGCGACGAGGCGACGGCGGTCGCCACGGGCGACAACATCCTCGTGCTGGAGAAGAACGCGGAGGAGCTCGCCGCGGGGACCGCGCTCGATCCGCGCGCGCTCGCGCGGGATCTCGCCGAAATGCTCGCCGCGCTGCGCGACGCGCGCTCCCGGCGGGAGCGCCCGCTCCTGGACGACAAGCTTCTCACCGACTGGAACGGCATGATGATCGGGGCGATGGCGCGGGGCGCACGTGTACTGGGTGACGCCTCGCTTGCCGCGGCCGCCCGGAAGGCGGCGGACTTTTTCCTGGCATCGCGAAGGACCGCGGACGGGGGGCTCGTGCATTTGGGCGAGGGGTCCCGCGCGATCCGGGGCATGGCCGACGATTACGCCTTTTTCATCCGGGGGCTCGTAGAACTTTACGAAACCACGTTCGTCGCCCGGTACCTGGGGGAGGCGCTCAAACTCGCCCGGTATTTCATAGCGCGATTCTTGGACGAGGAGGGAACCGCGTTTTATTCGACGGAAAAAGAGGGGAGCGTCGACTTGCTGTTCCGGCGTAGGGACGTTATGGATGCGGCCGTGCCTTCGGCGAACTCGGCGGCGATAGAGGGCCTGTTCCGGCTGGCGAGACTTACAGGACTGGCGGGGCTCGAGGAAACGGCCGCGCGCATCGCCGGCAGCTACCAGGCCGGGCTCGCGCGGCACCCGTCGGCGTGCACGGGAATGCTTGCGGCGCGCGAGCTCGCGCGCGCGTCCTCCTGCGAGATCGTGATCACGGGGGATCCCGGCGCACCCGTCACCCGGGCGTTCATCGACGCTGCCGGGGAGGTCTATCTGCCCCATGCCGCCGTGCTCCTCCAGGGCCCGTCGGGGGGAGAGCACGATCTTGCGGGCATCGTCGAGGGAATAGGGAACTTCACGCCACCGGCGCACGGCGCAATCGCCTACGTGTGTGCCCATTTCACCTGCCGTAACCCGGTGACGGACCCTGGGGAGCTTTCGGCGCTGCTGCGCGAATTGTCGGGAGGGGCCGATGGATCTTAAGGAATATTTCGAATCTCATACCGGTACGGGCGTGCTCGCCACCGCGGACGCGCAGGGCAATACCGACGCGGCGCTCTATTCCCGCCCGCATTTCATGGAGGACGGTACTATCGCGTTTATAATGAACGACCGCCTTAGCCACCGCAATCTCCAGTCGAACCCGCGCGCGACCTACCTGTTCATTCAGAAGGGCAGCCCGCGGGAGGGCGTGCGGCTGTACCTCGCGAGGCTGCGCGAGGACGGCGATCCCGCGGTCGTGGAAACGCTGCGCCGCCACCGGAAACCGGACGGTGACGATGCGGATAAAAAGCGCTTTGTGGTGTATTTCAGGATCGAAAAGACGCGGCCCCTGGTCGATCCGGGGCCGGGATTCTGATCAGGACGCCGCTTCCTGCCGGGTAATGAGCACCTCGCAGCGGTCGGCGCCTTGGTTGAGGTTTTTCACGTGCCGTACGAGCACTCCCATGTCCCTGCCGAAAAGGCCCCGCGCCATCTGCGTGTACGTTTCGACCGTGACGATTCCGCAGTCGGCGATCCCCGCTTTCGCGATCGCTTTTTGAACCTCGCACTCCGTCACGACGATGCTGATAACGTCCCCCTCGAGCGTGACCTTCCTGCCCGGGATATCCAGGATTTTCATGAAGATATCGACGGCGGACAGGAAATCCCCCGGCCAGGCGGGCTCGGGAAACATGAGGGCGCGGATACGCTTGCCCATGACGTAGGCGAACTGCCGCCATGCGTCGACGTCGAGCTGCCACGCCGCCTCCACCCCGAACTTCTTCGCCGCGGACATGAACCATGCCCCGTCCATGCGCACGAACGCGAAGCGCGCGAGTGCGAGAAGCTGGTCGCTGGAAACTTCCATGGGCGCCTGCCTGTGTAGTTGCCCGAGATTGGCTAGACGATCTCGTAGCAGGTCTTGAGGTCCATGCCGGGCTCGAGCAGCGGAAAGAGCTTTTCGAGGGAGCTGCCCAGGTTTGCGGAATGCTCCTTGAGCGCATCCTTGTCGCGGTACTTTTCGTAGAAAAGAATCGTCGCGTCGTCACCGCGTACGGTGTGTGGTATGTATTCCAGGGTTCCGGGCTCGGATGCCTTGACCTTGGGAACGATCTCTTTCAATATCCCTTTCGCTTCGTCCATTTTTCCGGGCTTTATCTTGATGGTGGCTACGACTGTGATCATGGTGATCTCCTTTGGATGAAAAATCGCTGCGTCGGGTAATCATAAAAGCGGGCCGGGAATTGGCAACGATAATAATTCGGGGGGCCGATATTACTCGCATCCCGACCGGTGCCGGAAACCGGGCTCCCGGGGCGTAATGGCGGGGCGCGATTTTCACGTCACCGCACGCCGCTTAATCCGGGCCCGCCCGGGAATCGGTGGAGCGCCGATTTACCCCTTGCCCGCCCGGACGCCGGCACGCCTATCGAATCCCCTTCATCTCCTCTCCCGGACGGTACTCCCTCTCAAGATGCGCGCGGATATCGGCCTCCGTCCGCCACGCGGGCTTGAGCTCGCGCTTCGCGAACAAGGGCGCCTGGTCTGCGTAGTGGGGCGAGTTTTCGTCCAGGGTGGCGCTCCCGTATACATGAATGCTCTGGGAGCGGACGCGCCCGTCCGCATCCCAGGCCACGAGCAGCACGTAGGAATCGCCCACTTTGCCGCGGAAGCGCCCATCCTTCCGGGTGTCGCCCTCGACGCAGTGAAGCGTATCGGGCCCCCCGCCCAGTCCCAGGTCGACGGTTCCCCTGATGAGCCGGTTCACCGTGCTCCACGGTACGCGCAGGCCGCCTAACGTGTCCTTCATGAGATTGGCCGCCTTCGCGAATCCGGCGCGAAGCTCCTCGTCGGACACATCGTCCACCGCGCGGCTCCCCTGCGGGCCCAGGAGGTTCCAGTAGGTGTGGATCGCGAGCGCAGTCCCCTTGTTCCCGGGGTCGGCGGAGAGGTCCCAGGTTCCCATAACGGCTCGCGCCTCGGCGAGGAGCGGGTCCGTACCCATATCCAGGCTTGTGACGCGCGCGCGGATCTTCGCAATCTTCGATTCCCTGGAGTAGCGCATGTCATACTTGTAGTCGTGGAATTCTTTCCAGGTGATCGATTCGTCCGCACCAAAGAGCTCGAGCGCCCTGAGCCCGCGGTTCGTCATTCGGTCTTCGATCCCGAGCGATGGCGCGAAGTCCGCGCGGCGCGGGTTTCCTTCCCCCACCGTTGTGCGGAAGGGCGTGTTGTTGCAATTCATGACGAAGCCCGAGGCGGGATTTTTCACCTGGGGGAGCCTCTCGTAAGGGAGGTACTTCGTCCAAAGCGTCTTCGAGGTGGAGCCGGGAAGGGTCTTCTTCCAGTCGTACCCCTCATCGCGAAGCGGCATGAGCGCCTGGTAAAGGTAGAAGATAGTGCCCCTGCTGTCGGCATAGGTACAGTTGAACATGGGAAGCGTCCCCATGCGCACGGCGCCTTCCCATTCCTCGATCGAGCGCGCCTTGTTCATCCGGTACCACTGCTCTACCTGGCGGATGTCGCCCAGTGCCGCATAACGGATAGCGAATACACCATGCGGGCGCCGCACCGCCGGACCATAGACGCACCAGAGCACCTCCTCGTTGAAGGTCCAGGACAGCGGCCCCAGGAGCTTCACCTTGATGGGGGCTTTCCGTATCTCGAGCTCGCGCCACGCGCCGTCGAAACGGTACTGGTTCGGATCGTCGGGATTCATCTCGAGCGCGTAGACGTCCACGAGGTCGGGGTAGTTGTTCGTGTGCGCCCATCCCAGGAACTCGTTATGCCCGTGGAGGACCACCGGCGATCCGGGGAAGAGCCCGCCGGTCATGTTCCAGCCCTCCTCGCTGTGGGCCTGCAGCTCGTACCAGGAGACGGGGCCCTCCCACGGCTGGTGGGAATTTACCGCGAGGAAGGTTTCACCCCCTGCGGAACGAAGCGGGGAGACCGCGATGGCGTTGGATCCGATGCGCGGAACGACCTTCGAGAAGGCGCTGCCGTTGAATGCCGACCTGAGGATGTCATCCCCCGGGCCCGCCGAAGCGCTCTTCTCCCCGGTAAAGAGTTCTTTGAGGACCATGTCCACTCCTACCATGAGCGGCATCTTGTGGACGAATCCGGCGACTACATGCTTCCCGCTCACGGGGTAGAGCCCCGGCAGCGCCTCATCCGGGTGCAGCGCCGCATAGTAGTTGATGCCGTCCGCGTAGGCTTCGCAGATAGTGCGGCTCCGGGGCGTGAGATCGGTTTCGTACTTCGCGTTCACGGTATCCCAGAGGCGTATCAGATGGACGAGGAAATCGTTTCCCGCGCCGTCCCTGCCCAGGACCGTCCCCAGCCTCCCGTTCACGGCCGTGAGTATGAGCTGGATGGTCTTGAAGTCGTCCTGGGCGTGCGCGTAGGCGATGCCGAAGGCGGTATCGGCGTCCGTTTTGCCGAACACATGAGGAACCCCCCACGAGTCGCGGAGGATGCGCACCTGGTATTTTTCTCCCAGGAGACGCATCTCCGCGTCGGTCCCGTCGTTGCGGGAACAGGCGAACGGCATAACCGCGATACACAACGCAAGTGCGTACGGAATAATATTCCGAATATTCATTGGGGCGCCTCCGCATGGAAGTGGCGGGACCGGTGCCGTGATTGTAAACCGCGCCGGTGAATTTCTCAAGCCCTAATTTTTTACGGGGGGTCCGATTCGACGGGCTCCCGGAAGCGCTTCCCCGGCTTCATCCGTGAAAATCCGCGACCAAAAACAACAGCATTGAGCCGCGGATAAACACGGAAACACACGGATAAGCACGACCGGAAAAAGACCGATCCGTGTAAATCCGTGAAAATCAGCGGCTAAAAACCAATGACATTGAAACAGGGATAGACAGGATGGGCAGGGATAAGCGTAATAGTGGAAAATGCTTTCCGTTAAAATCCTGTTAATCCCTGATAATAACGAAGGCATTGGGCCACAGACTGGCGTGGATTAAGACGAATAAGCCTGTAAATCACTCAGCCGGTCAATTTCTTGACAAACACCAGTGCGCGCACGTCCGGGGTGTCCGGCCAGAATCCGGGGGAAAGCCTCTCGGCGACGGAGTACCCGTGTTTCAGGTAAAAGGGCACCGCCCTCACGTTGGCCTCCGAGGTGACCAGGTGGATGCCGTTCACGCCGCGCGCGCGCATATGCTCCTCGAAGCGCACGATGAGCGCGGAGCCCGCGCCCTTCGACTGGAAGCCGGGGAGCATGTTGATGTGCAGGTGCGCGGGATACTCCCCGCGGATGCGCGCGGGCAGGGGATTCGCGTCACCGTAGCGCTTGAAGTGTAGAACCGTCCGCAGTGTTCCCGGATAGCGCCAGGAGGAGTACAGCAGCGCGCGCAGTGCGATCCGGGGCGCCATGTGACGGGAGAAACGCTTCTCCTGTCGCGCCGTGGTATCGGTCCCCAGGATATAACCCGTGACCCTTCCCGAGCCTTCTTCGCGGGCGACGAAGCAGTGTTCCGGTTCGTACCGTACGTAGTGGAGCGCGAAGATCATCGCGAAGAGGTGCCGGTCGCCAAAAAGCCCCGTACCGGTAAGGTCCTCGCCGTTGTGCCCGGTGCGGTAGCAGATGTCTTCAATCGCGCACGCGTCGGTGTCGCGCAATCCATGTATGCAGGAAAATGAAATCCCCATACGCTACCATAACGGTTTCCCTGGCCGGATCAAGCGCAATTTTATCATTCCGGAGCGGCGGAATTAATTCGGATGTTCGTGAAAACCGGTTGACAAAAAATTGCCGAAATAAATAATAACAAGCGTTCGTTATTATCGGTTGTTACGGGAATGGTCCCGCGCGTTCAGCACGCTTCACGGATATCGGTCGTCGGTATACGGCCGGTGGATTACATGGAAGTATGATCCAATTTCCTTGACAGCCTGTCGCCAGGATGAATACTCTATGAAGGGACCCCGGGGAAGGGATTAGAAACGAAGACGATAAAAGGCGGTACACACTTGAGCAATTCCATAAAGACCCAGATAAAGGATCCGGAGCTTATTAAAAAGCGCCATTTCCATATCGCGCAGCGGGCCAGCCAGCTTTTCATCAAGCAGGGATATTCGGCGACTACGATCCGGGAGATATCCAAGGCGACGGGAATTACTATCGGGAATCTCTACGATTATATAGAGAAGAAGGAGGACGTGCTCTGCCTGGTGTTCAACGTATTTCACCAGATGTGGATCGAATACCTGGAGAAGCACGGCGTTTTCGAAATCGAGGATCCGGTCGAGCAATTGCGCACGGCGACCCGCAGAATGCTCGAGCCGGTATACGATTACCATGAAATGGTTCTTCTCATGTACCAGGAGAGCAAACATCTCCCCAAAAAGTTTTTGCAGGAGACCATGAAAAAAGAGGGAAGCCTCATCGACTGCTTCGAAAAGATCCTTATACGCGGTGTCGAGAAAAAGGCATTCCATGTCGACGATACCTTTTTTACGGCAAACATGATAGTATTCCAGCTGGCAATCCCGTCGCTGCGGTGGTGGAGTCTTAAAAAGAAATTTACGACCGAGCAGTTGATGGATTTAATCGAGAGCGCCGTGATGAAATCGGTGCAGTAGGCGGCCGCTCCGGAACCGGTGAGGTGAGAGGGAAATGTTTCCAGATGCCGTTCGTGGCGCGGGGTTCGCGATTATGAGAAATGCCCGCGTTTTCAGGCAATCTATTGATACCGAACGCTCGATATCATTCGTTTCCGGTCCGGGCGTGTTCCTGCAGGGCGCAGACATGCTGATCCGCACGCATGCCATATTACCGTTTGGAAAGGGGACTTCATGAATTCAAGGGAGAGGGTAACTAAAGCGCTTAATCATATCGAGCCGGACAGGGTGCCCTTCGATTTCGGCGGTACGAACGTATCCGGGATCTCGATGACGGCGTATAAACGGCTGCTCGCGCATCTGGGCATTACAAAGGACGAGAAGGATTTAAGGACCTTCGATGTGATTCAACAGCTCGCGCAGGTCGATACCGAGGTACTGGACAGGCTAAAGCCGGATATCAGGGTAGTCGCCCCCCGCGCCTCTTCCGTGTGGAACCTCGAGATCCGGGAGGCGGATGGATATCGCATCTTTACGGACGAATGGGGAATTACCTGGAAGATGCCGGTTAACGGGGGCCTGTATTTCGATATGGCCGCCTGGCCGCTGGCGAACGCCTCCTCTGTAAGGGATATCGATGAATACAAATGGCCGGACGTGGGGGATAATGCGCGCTACGCGGGATTGAAAGAGGAATTACGGGAAATTTACGAGAATTCCGGCTGCGCTATCGTGATGCAGGGGGTCTCCGCGGGTTTTTTCGAGCTTGGGGGATGGCTCCGGGGCATGGAGAATTTCTTCGTGGAGCTTCTGGGTGAGCCGGAGATGGCATGCCGGATCATGGACAAGGCCATGGAAGTCAAGATGGCGTACTGGGAAAAAGTCCTCTCGATCGGGAGGGACTACATCCTCATCGCCCACGAGGCGGAGGATCTCGCCTCGCAGCGCTCCCTGCTGATATCGCCGGCCGTCTACAGGAAGTACATCAAGCCGCGTCAAAAGGAATTGTACGATTTCATCAAGAAACAGGCGCCGGTGAAAATCTTTTTCCATTCCTGCGGCGCCGTCAGGGAACTCATACCCGACCTGATCGAGGTGGGGGTCGATATTCTCAATCCCGTTCAGGTGAGCGCGGCGGGTATGGACACGAAAGAGCTGAAACGTGAATTCGGCCGTGATATCGTGTTCTGGGGCGGGGGCGTCGATACGCAGCGTATTCTTCCCCGGGGCACCGTTGCCGAAGTACGGGAGGAGGTGAAGAGGCGCCTCGAGGACCTGATGCCGGGGGGAGGGTTCGTTTTCAACACGGTGCACAATATCCAGGCCGACGTTCCCCCGGAGAACATCATGGCTATGTGGGAGACTTTGCAGGAGTATGGCGTCTATTGATCGATAGTGAAGCCGCCCGGTGTATCGCTTTAATAAACCCGGTGGTGTCGTCGCAATGATGAGACGCGGTGGATGGGGAATTCAATGACCGGAAAAGAGCTTATAAAAACAGCGCTCAGCGGGAAGAAACCGCCGCGCCTACCTTATGTTCCGGTCATTGACGGTTACACGCAGGCGGGTCTTCCGGAGCCGTACAACAAACTGGATGCCCTCGATATTCAGCATTACTTTGGCGCCGATATGATCCG
This sequence comes from Spirochaetota bacterium, assembly GCA_004297825.1. Classification (NCBI taxonomy): domain Bacteria; kingdom Pseudomonadati; phylum Spirochaetota; species Spirochaetota bacterium. The sequence goes on along the minus strand of SCSX01000076.1, from coordinate 14,090 downwards.
CACGCACTTCACCGCCGCGGAGCGCTACGATTCCACGGTCAAATTCTCCATCGGCATGCTGCCGGGCCAGGCGGGGGCCCTGTGCACGCAGTATGAGACATTAATGGGAACTCTTCGCCGCATGGACACTTTTACGGAAACCTCGCCCAATATACCCTTTCCCACAGAGCACCTCATCAAAACCGCAGGAGACCTGCGTGTGCTCCGGAACCTTATCGAACACACGCAGTTTGAACCCACATATGAGCCGATTGCCGCCGCTATTCACAAATTTCCCGATGTCCAGGTAGCGGCGGGATTGTGGCAGACGGGGTATCAGGAGCTGCTGACCGGTCTCGTGGGGGTAAATAACTTTATCAACTTCATGTATGATGAAAAGGACGAACTGGAAGCGACTATCGAGGCCATCAATAGCAAGCGCCTTAAAGAGGCGCACATGGCCGGGTTGTCTCCCGCCGAGGTGATTATCTGCTACGAGAATACCAACGTCGCAAACTCTTCGCCGCAATGGATTAAAAAGTACGAGCTGCCGGCGCTGAATGAATGCGCGAAGATTCTGCATTCGTATGGAAAGAAGTTCCTCATCCATATGTGCGGTAAAATCGCGTTCATCATGGACGATATTGCGGAATGTCAATTTGACGGCATTATTGACGTGGCTCCTCCGCCCACCGGGGATTGCAATATCCCCCCGGAGGCCGAAAGGCTTTCCGCGAAAGGAAAGATTTTAGGCGGAGGAATCGAGTGCACCGTCTTCGCGGAAAAGGATCCGGAAGTATTCAGGGAAAAGGTGACTGTCCTTATCGAATCGACGAGGCATATACCCGGATTCATGCTCGGAAGCGGCGACGCAACTCCCAAAGGGGTCACTGTTGAGAATCTAGGGATAGCGAGAGAGCTTGTCAATGCGCTCGGATAGATCCGTGTGTGCGTTGTTTCCGGCCGGTCACGCGGCTTTTTGTAACAGGCAGCGATACATGAAGATGGAGAGAATCAAATGAGCAAGAAATCCTATGGATCGGGCCATTTTGGCGAGTGGATCGAAGATGAATTCGGTCTTCCCGCGTACCGATATGACTGCAACCAAGTCACGGATACTAAGGCCGTGAGCCCGGTAAACCCGGTCCTGCGACCGCCGACGGAACATCTTCACGAGGTGGGGAACGACCGCCTGGTGGGCGTCGCTTCGAACTTTGGACATGTCCAGGTGCGCCAGGACGAAGGGGCGCCGAAATTTCTGAACGACTTCGATCCGTCAACGCATCAGTTCGGCGGGGGAATAGGATACCTTGCGGACCGGGATGAGGTGATAAGCACCTTCTACGATGGGGGAGACCGGGATTTCAATCGCGTCTTCGGCGTGGGGTACTTCAGGAAAACCGTTTCCACGGATCGCTATACGATCGATCAGACCATATTCGCGCCATTCGGTGACGACCCGCTGCTCATCTCGAAGGTCAGCATAACCAATAACCGGGAGGTTCCCACCGACCTTCGCTGGATCGAATACTGGGGATGCAGGATGTTCCAGTTTTCTTTCAGGTTTACGATTTACGCGGGTATGGAACAGGACATCGGGAAATCAGCGGGACTGCGCCGGGAATTCGCAAAGCGGTTTCGACAGAATGCCTCGAAATTCGGGGATTGCGGGCTCGTGACGGAGACAAAGTTCGCTGGTTGGGAGCCCTCCCAGGAAGCCCGATGGAACACACTTCAGGGGCTGTTGGGCACCGTAGCAAAGAATGTGTTCGGCGGGGCCATTAAAACGCCCCGTGAGGATATTACCTTCGAGGATCTTGATCCGCCCAGGATATTCCTTCTCTCGCTGGATGCGCCTGCGGACGGAATGAGCGTCGATGCGGAGGCCTTTTTTGGGAAGGGCGGGGCGGCGGCCCCCGATGGGGCGAGCGCTCCCCTGCCGGGTGATCCGGCGCCGGCAGCCGGGGAACAATGCATGCTGCTTGAAAGAAGGTTCTCGCTTGCGGCGGGAGAAACCCGCACGCTGAGCTTCGCGTTCGGGTATCTTCCCGACGGTTACGATGTGGAATCGCTGGCGGAGAAATATCGGATCGAACCCGGCCGCGTATTGGCAGCCTCCGGTGAAGAGTGGAAGAGGAACAGGATTAAGTTTGTCACCCGGGACGATTCCTGGGTGGACCGCGAGCTTCTGTGGCACCATTATTATCTGCGCGGAAATCTTACGTTCGACAGCTTTTTCAGGGAGCATATCCTGGCCCAGGGCCATGTCTACCAGTACATACTCGGCTTCTCGGGCCCCAACCGCGATTCGCTTCAGCACGCGCTTCCATTTCTCCTGAGCGAGCCGCGCATCGTCAGGGAAACAATCAGGTTCGTGTTGAAACAGGTCCTGCCGGACGGGGAGCTGCCCTATTCCACCACGGGTCATGGAATGTTCATGCCGAGCCGATTTTATCCCAGCGATCAGGAGATGTGGCTCCTGTGGCTCGCGAGCGAGTATGTGCTTGCGACAAAGGACCTGGCATTCCTGGATGAAACCATTTCCACCTATCCGGACGCGGACGGGAATTCCGGGACTGCACCCGTGCGTGCCCTGCTCGGCCGGTGCTATTCTCATCTGGTTGAAATTACAGGAACGGGCACGCACGGACTGCAGCGTCTTTCCAACGGCGATTGGAACGACGGAATCGTACTGGACAACGTGACCGATGAGGAGCAGGCGAGGGTGCGCGCGATGGGCGAAAGCGTATTAAACGCCGCGATGGCCTCACACGTTCTTGAACGATATTCATGCCTTCTGGCATTGGCACATCAGGGGAGCGCTGCACGCGACGCGCGCGCAATGGCGCAGGCCCAGCGGGAAGCGGTGCGCGCGCAATGGGGCGGCAGGTGGTTCAAGCGCGCGTGGCTGACGCCCGAGATGGGCTGGGTGGGCGAGGACGAGATGTGGCTCGAACCGCAGCCCTGGACGGTGATCGGGGGCGCGGCGTCTCCCGACCAGCGAAAAATCCTTCTCGAAAACATCGACGATCTCCTCAGGCGGCCTTCCCCGATCGGGGCTATGCTGACCAGCAGGACGCCCAGGCATTATATGTCGGCGCCGGGCGTGGGCACCGGCGGCGGAATCTGGCCGTCCATAAACGGGACGCTGGTTTGGGCGCTTTCGCTCATGGATCCGTCCCTTGCCTGGGACGAATGGAAGAAAAATTCCCTTGCACGGCACGCGGAGGTATACCCCGAAATATGGTATGGAATCTGGAGCGCGCCCGATACCCTGAATTCGGTGACGGCAAGTTTCCCGGGCCACGCGCCGTTCAACGAGGCCCTGGTAACGGGGATCGATCCCGGCTACAAGGATTCGTACAAGGTGAAGGGGATGAACTGGACGGATTTCCCGGTCATGAACATGCACCCGCACGCCTGGCCGCTCTATTCCCTGGTGAAACTGATGGGCATTGAATTTACCGTCGACGGGGTATGCATAACGCCGACCTGCCCCAAGGCCATGTACCGGTTCGAATCCCCGCTCGTGGGACTTGTCAAAACCGACCAGGGCTATTCGGGATGGTATGCGCCGAAAACCGCGGGGACATGGCAGATACTGCTCCGGCTGAAGGACGAAGCTGGCACTCGCTCTACAAAACTCGAGGTAAACGGTGAGGAACAGACCATCGGGACCGATTCCGGTGATGGTATAAAGTTTTCAGGATCCGGGTCGGCGGATGCGCCGCTGCGCTGGTCGATCACGCGAGAGCGGCAGCCCGGGATATGAATCCGGCATTCGGGGTCGATAAAATTTAAAAAAAATTATTGACAGTATCGGGATTCTGTTAGCTGGCTGAATTATTGATAACGAACGATCGTTATCTTTCGCATCGAATCTCCGGCTCGTCCGGGGATGTTTTCCAGGCCATGAGCATCACCGCCGTGAGGGCGGATACTAGTCGTAATAGAATATTTCCAGGAGGATTGACTATGAAGAGGATTTTCTTAGCGGCTCTGGCGATCATGCTTGTTCCCATAATGACCGCACACGCGTTCGCGGCCGGCGTTACGGTCAACGGTACGTTTACGCCCCAGAGCATGCGGCACACGACGAGCACCGTGACGGACGCCGAGGCGGCTTTTTTTAATCCCGGGGGATTCGGCTTTGCCGATCCGGGACTGTACGCGACCGCGGCGAATTTTTTGATTTTCGACCGGCATCATTTGAAAGACGCAAGCGCGGACACGGATTACCGGGGCAGCTCGGATATCTACCTGTTTCCCGCCGCGTCGGTTTCCTTTGTGGCGGATGAATGGGCCGCGTTCCTTTGCTCCGGCGTGATAGGCGGCGGCGGATCGGCGACGTACAATCACGGAAGTGAGGCGCTCGATTCCAATGTGTTCGATCCCACAGGGTTTCTTACCACTCAAACCGGGCAGGCGTTTACCCCCACCAAGGCAAAGGTTTCGGGAAGTTCGGCGTCCTTGCATTTTACCCTCGGCGGTGCCTACGAGGTGATTAAAGACATGCTCTCGTTTTCAGCGGCAGGCCGATTTGTGAGCGGTGCAGGGAGTTCCCAGATTGAATATTCTGCCTTCATGAATGTCGCTCCCGCCAATACCGTGACGAGCAAGGTAGAAACTGAGGAAAAGGCTAAAGGATATGGGTATGTCGTGAGTATCGCAACCAAGCCGACCAAGGAATTGAGCATTTCCTTGAAATACGAAAGTGCGATAATCATGGAGTGGGAGAACGAGGTGGTGACGAATGAAGCAGTTGCTTTCAATCCTGCTATCGCCGCGGGCCTGATAGCTCAAACAGCGGCGACCGACGGCGTGAAGAAGCGCAAAGACATTCCCGCCGTGGGAAACATTGGCATCAGCTACAAGATTACCCCGGAGGTTGAGGTAGGCACCGGTTTTGGCTATACGTTCCAGAAGATGGCGAATCTGTCGGGCGACCAGGAGAATCATATCGACGACGCATGGAGCGTAACGGGTTCGGTCGAGGTCACGGTGATGAAGGGTCTCAAGGTCGGATTCGTGCACAGCTATTCCGATAACGGGACGCACAATACCGGCGAATCCGCCGGGCTCGCGGAGGCGGCGACGTATCCCTGGGTGATCAGCGACAGTATCGGGATAGGCTGGGAAGTGATGCCGGGACTCATCGTTGAGGTCGGATACGCGTACCAGTGGTACGGCACCTATACGGAAAAGGGCCACGACTTCGAGAACAGCAATACGCGCAACGCATTCGGATTTGGCGTACAGTACAAGTTCTTATAGTTTAAAAAAGGCAAGGCGTTCAAACGGTTGTCACACTGCCGCAAAAAGGTGTGACAACCGCGATTTTTCGCCCCGTGGCGGTCTTTGCACACGCCGTTCCGTCGAAGCACGCGGATTTATCAGCATATACAGGATTCCGGAGAGGAGAAGCACACTGGAGATCGTGAATGCCGTATATCCTGATAGTTCCGAAAATTTATCTTGAATTCAATTTAGCAGTTTTGCACTAACCAATAAGGAGCGCCCGGAATGTCCAAACCACAAATCGTACCGCAAGAAACATCGGCACCCCTCAGCCTGTTACGGAAGCTGGGTTACGGGGTCGGCGATTTCGCGTCCAATATAACCTGGCAGGTCGTCAGGCTTTACCTGTTGTTTTTTTACACGGACGTTTTCGGCATCACCGCCGCGGAGGCGGGCGTGATTTTCCTGGTTTCGCGCGTATGGGACGCGATCTTCGATCCCATGATCGGGTATATCGCCGACCACACGCATACGCGGTGGGGCAAATTTCGCCCGTACATATTATTCGGGTCGCTGCCGCTGGGTATAATCCTGGTCATGACGTTCACGACCCCGGACCTGGGTCACGACGGAAAGTTCGTCTGGGCGCTGGTGTCGTACCTGCTCCTGGTTACCTTATATTCGGCGGTGAATCTGCCGTTCTCGTCACTGACCGCCGCCATGACCCAGGATACCAACGAAAGGGGAACGCTTTCCGGATTCCGGGTATTTTTCGCGATACTGGCGGGCATACTCGTGGCCGTGAGCACGCTGCCGCTGGTGAACTCGTTCCCGACAAAGGAGATCGGTTTTCGCAACGTACTGATTATTTTTTCCGCGATAGCGACGATAGTATTCTTCATCACCTTCCTGAGCACCAGGGAGAGAATATCGGTCGAAAGCCATGTGGGCTATTCACTGAAAGAAGCGCTCAGGCTTCTCATGGCGAACAAACCGCTTATCGCCCTGAGCATGTCGGTGTTTTTCCTGGGCATCGCCAATACCATGACCGGCGCCACGAGCCTGTATTTCATAAAATACAATCTTAAGCGCGAGGACCTGTATCCCGTCTATGCACTGTTTGTCGCCCTGTGTCTCATCGTGGGAGTCGTGCTTTCCACGATCATGAGCAAGCGGATCGGAAAGAAGAACATGTATTATGCCGCGATCGCGATAGGTATGGCGGTTAACGTCGGGGTTTTCGTCACTCCCTACAGTAATATCGGACTCATATTCATCTTAGGCGCGTTAGGTGGAATAGGCGGGGGTGCGGGGGCGCAGCTCATGTGGTCCATGGCGCCCGATACCGTTGAATACGCGGAGTGGAAAACCGGCCTTCGCGCGGAGGGACTTACCTATTCGGCTTTCTCCTTCGTACAAAAGCTGGACACGGCGATCGGCGGCGCGTTCGCCGGGATGATCCTGGCATTCGTGGGTTACGTTCCCAACGGCGTCCAAACCGGCACCGCGTTAAACGGAATACTGGGCATAATGACGATCGCTCCTTTCACCGCGGGAATCCTGGGGATTTTCTGTATGCGCTGGTACTCGCTGGATTCCGTAAGGTTCAACACGATCGTTTCGGAATTGAAGGAAAGAAAAATCGGAACGAAGGGGTGAGGGCGAAAATGAATACGATCGCGAACTATGCGAGGGATTGCCGGGGGATTGGGGCATGACCGCGAAGCCTTACGGATCCGGGTATTTCGGCGAGTGGATGGAGGATGAATTCGGACTTCCCGCGTACCGCTATACATGCAACCAGACAAAGGATCCCAAGGCGGTCACCCCCCTAAACAAAAAGTTAAGGCTGCCGACGGATCATATCCACCAGATAGGCAACGACAGGCTGGTCGGTGTGGCGTCTAACTATGGATATATACAGGTGCGGCAGGATGAGGGCGCGCCGAAATTTCTGAATGAATACGATCCGTCAAATAATCAATTCGCCGGGGGTTTCGGATACCTTACCGATGGAACGCAGGTGTGCAGTACCTTTTATCAGGGTCAGGACGAGGGCTTTGAACGAGTCTTCGGCGCGGGATACGTGCGCAAGACGCTGAGCGGCCGGGATTACGATATCGACCAGGTTATCTTCGCGCCGTTTGGCGACGATCCGCTTCTCATCTCACAGGTCACCGTTACTAATGGAAGCGGCGCGCCCGCCGACCTGCGATGGATCGAATACTGGGGTTGCCAGATGTACCAGTTTTCCTTTCGCGCGACGATTTACGCCGCGGCGGAACAGGAGATGGGCAATGTAGTGCGCATGCGCAGGGAGCTTGGAACCAGGTTCGAACGCAGAATCGCGGAGGCCTCCCCCGGGAGGGGTATCGTGGTTCAAACGAAATTCACCGGCTGGAGCCCCGAACAGGAAAAAAGGTGGAACGAATTCCAGGAGTACTTCGGGACACAGGGCAAGGACATCTTTGGCGGGGAGATCAGGTTCCCGTCGAAAGGGATCGGCTTTGAAGACCTCGAACCGCCGCTGGTCTTCCTGACCTCGCTTGACGCAGAGGCGCAGGGATTGGAGACGGATGCGCGGGCTTTTTTCGGCAGGGGAGGCCCCGGCAGTCCCGAGGGTTTGAAAAACCCGCTGCCCGATACGCCACGGCCGGGCGCGTCCTGCGACGGCATGTTTCTCGAGCGGCGGTTCCGCCTTGAACCGGGCGAATCGAACACGATGCATTTCGCGTTCGGTTATATTCCGGAGGGATGGCACTACGACACCCTCGTTTATAAATACAAGCGAAGCTATGAGAGCGCATGGAAAAATTCGTGCACTCGATGGAAGGAGAACAGGATCGAATTGTCGCTCGCCGATGAACCCTGGGTCGACAGGGAGCTCTTCTGGCATCATTATTATCTGCGCAGCAACATGACGTATGACAGCTATTTCAAGGAGCATATAATCTCGCAGGCCCACGTGTATCAGTATATACTGGGTTTTCAGGGGCCTCCCCGGGACGCGCTGCAACACGCCCTTCCGTTTATCTTTTGCGATCCCGGCGTCGTGAAAGAGGTCCTGCGCTTCGTTCTAAAAACGGCCCTTCCCGACGGCGAACTCCCCTATGCGGTCACGGGACGCGGGATGAGAATGCCCAGCTCGTTTCATCCCAGCGATCTGGAGCTGTGGCTCCTCTGGCTTGCCGCTGAATATGTTTTGGCGACCAAGGATTCCGATTTTCTGAACGAACGCATCTCCCTGTACCCGGCTTCGGACGGAGAATCCCGCGTCGAAACCGTCATGGGCGCGCTTATGCGCTGCTATACGCACCTGGTCGAAAGTACCGGATACGGTGCCCATGGTTTGCCCCGGCTGCTCAAGGGCGATTGGAACGATGGGATCGTCGTCGAGTATGCGCTGAATGAAGATATCGAGAGCGTGCACCGTAACGCCGTGAGCGTATTGAACGGGGCGATGGCCTCGTATGTACTGGAGCATTTTTCCCGCATGCTTCGGTTCGCCGGAAATCCGGAAACGGCCGGCGCGCTCCAGAGGGCGGCGGAAACGCAAAGAGAAGCCGTGCGGGCGCAATGGACTGGAAAATGGTTCAGGCGCGCATGGCTCTCGCCGGAGATCGGCTGGGTGGGAGAGGACATGCTGTGGCTCGAACCGCAGCCGTGGTCCATTATCGGCGGGTCGGCCACCGCCGATCAGGCGAAAGCGCTCGCCGGAAGCATTGACGAGCATCTGAGACGGCGCTCTCCCCTGGGGGCATGCCTCATGAGCGGTACCCTTGCGCGGAGCAGGATAGCGCCGGGCGCGGGGGCGAACGCGGGAATCTGGCCCTCGATAAACGGGACCCTGATCTGGGCGCTTTCGCTCGTGGACCCGAACATGGCGTGGGATGAATGGAAGAAGAATTCCCGCGCCGTCCACGCGGAACGCTTTCCCGATGTCTGGTACGGAATCTGGAGCGGACCGGATAAGATCAATTCGGTATTCTCGCGGTATCCCGGGCAGACCCAGTTCGACGAATCGCTGCTCGAGAAGGAGGGCGTAAATTCGACGCAGGCATACGGACTGAAGGGAATGAACTGGACCGATTTTCCTGTCATGAATATGCACCCGCATGCATGGCCCCTTTACAGCATGGCGAAACTCATGGGGATCGAGTTTACGGGCGAGGGGGTGCGCATCACGCCCAGGCTCCCGAAAGCGGAATACCGGTTTGCGTCGCCCATCGCGGGATTGTGCAAAACCGCATCAGGTTACTCGGGCTGGTACGCGCCGCACCGCGCAGGCACGTGGGAAGTGGTGCTGACTCTTTCCGAAGAAGAGTTGCTGAGATTCCGGCGCCTTGAGGTCAATGGATCGACTGCGCCTTTCCGCGCGGCGGAGCACAAGGCTTTTACATTTTCAGGTACGGGCTCGCGTAAGCAGCCGCTGCGGTGGTCGCTTAATTGAATATAAATGAAATCTGCATTCCAGGAGCGTTTCAATGAAGAAGGTGATGTGGTCGATTTGTGTTTCGATATGTGCAGTCTTGCTTGTGTTTGCCTCAACGGCTTTTGCGGCGGAGGAGGGGCCGAAACACTTTCTCCTCCTGGGAGCGGACACGCCCTTCAGCCCTTCACTGTATGAGGGCTCAACGCCTATCGTATCGTATCGGTACTTTATGCGCGATCCCGGTAATAACCTGTATGGGGAATACGGCCTGGATACCACGCTGATGTTCTTCATTCTGAGCAGGAAGACCGATTCGATCCAGATAGGAATCAAGCCGCAATTCGGAATGTTCACCTATTCGGCGTACAGCGATTTCGATCGCGGATTGAATTACCCGGACCGGAACTTCGCCGGCTACGCGCCGGGGGTCGAGGTGTTCCTGGAAAACAAGTGGGGCGACTATTTCACGACAAAGGTAAAGTACCTCGCGGCCTATTATCTTTACCGGGAGAACGAGCGGGGCGCGGTGGGAAGGCGCACACAGATAGATCTTCCCAACGAGCACCTGGAGCATAAGCCGGGCGGGGAGTTCCAGATAGGCAAGGTCGTCACGGAGGACATCGGCAGGATAAAGAGCGGCGCGATGATAAAAGCGCGGTATGAGTATTCCCGGAGGGTCGGGTACGGCACCTGGGTCGATGTGCTTCCGGGTTACGCGCTTGGCGATCCCTCGGGAGAACGCGCGACGAGCATAGAGGACACCCATAAGTTTTGGGCGAAGGCCGGGTTATACAAAAACAGGAGAGGCTATACCCTCCAGATGGAGATAAGCGGGGCGTATCATACCGGCGTGGATAGAAACAACGCCGAGGCGATCGGGAGTTTCAATCCCGGAACCGAGTTTTCGAAAATCCCGGGATATTATATCGGCGAATTCCGCCACAGCGAATGGGCCGTGTCGAACATCGTCCTGGGGATGCCCATCGCGTTCTGGAATTCGCGCATCGCCGTCGGATTCTATGCCCTCTACATGCCCCAAGACAACCGGGTGATAGGGCAGCAGGATTACCCGCGTGAATTATACCGGTCCGTTACCCTGGGATTGAGCACCCTGCTCGCCGATGCGCTACCCTTCGGGATCTCATACGGGTACGGCATCGATGCGCGCAGGAGCGACCAGCGATACCAGGACGTCCTCGCGGGCGAACAGGTCAGGACGGAAAAGGGAAACCATGAGGTCTTCATCTATGTCTACGCGGCGTTCTAATGAACCTCGTTTCCCGTTAAACGGAACTCGAGGATGGGTGCGCACATCTAATTAACCAGGAGGAGTGAAATGAAACCATTAGCAAGGGGCGTCGTCGCGATACTCTGCACCGCGGTTCTGTGCTGTCTATGCGGCGGGACCGTGAACGCCGCATTTCCCGAGGAGGGCTATTGGAAAAGCGTGGACGATAAAACGGGCATGGCCACGGCCTATTGGCTCTTCACGGTCGACGGGGGGGTGTTGTCCGGGTTCATTATCAGCTATCCCAACATGAAGCCGGACGATACGTGCACGGCCTGCAGCGGCGGCGCGGAGGACTGGAACAACAAGCCCATCACGGGCACCGCGTGGCTTCAGCTTACCGAACGCACCGCGGAGGGCATCTGGGAAAACGGTTACATCATCGATTCGAAAAAGGGAGCGAAATATAAGGCTAAGGTCTGGCTGGAGGACGGAAACCTGAAGATGCGGGGCTATGTGGGGTTCATGTACAGCACCCAAACATGGTACCGGACAACAAAGGAGCAGGCCGAGGCGGGAGAATTTTAGCATCGGCGGCGTGCGTACCGGGGCTCCCCCGTCGGAGTGCGTCATCATGATCCGACGGCGGTCCGGACGCCGGCAGGAATTCGTCCGGGATTCGAGCGCGGCAAACGGGGTGCGGGCCGAAACCCGGTGCAGCACGGTATCCGGGCTGCACCGATAATTCAAGGGGATGTCATGAAACATTCGAACAGAGCTTCTTCCTCGCTGATGTGCGGTATTATTGTTGTTCTGATAATGCTGACCGGCACCGCGCGCGGCGTCCAATCTGCGACGCCTGTCGACCTTGGCACGCTCGGGGGCGAGAATATCTGCGCGGGTGTGGAATATCTTTTCGATCCGGAGAAGCGCTACGCGTTTTCCGATATTACCCGAAAGGACGTCTCATCAAAATTCATTCTCAACACAAGGGATAATCTCGATTTTTCGATTGAAACACGTGTGTGCTGGGTCCGGTTCAACGTCTCCAATCCCATAAAGACCGATATTAAATGGCTGCTCGAAATCGCGTATCCGCCGCTCGATATAATAGAGCTTTATATCCCGGACGGGGAGGGGAGATATTCCGTGCGAAAAAGCGGGGATACGCTTCCCTTCGCCTCGCGGGAGTTCTCCGCCAATACCTTTGTCTTCCCGATAACCTCGGGCCGTGGAATCACTACAATATATTTACGCGCCGAAACGGACGGTAACCTGAATCTGCCTTTGCGGAGATGGTCCGAAAGCGAGTTCCGGCTGAAGGAATCCCGGGAACACCTGATAAACTTCACCACGCTGGGGATACTTTTCATTATCGGAATATATAACCTGATGATTTTCCTCGCGGCAAGGCGAAAGGAAATGGACGGCCTCTGGTTTTCTCTCATGACGTTATGCTTTGCGTTCAATTATCTCACCATGACCGGATACGGATTCCAGTTTTTCTGGCCCAACGCGATGTGGTTCAATGGCGCTACGGTGCCCTTCGCGCTTCTGGTATTCCTGTTCCTGGCATTTTTTATCAAGGACTTCCTGAATACGGCAAAAACGGTGCCGCGATGGATGAATGTCATTCTTTCCGTCTACCGGTACTTGACCATGCTTGAGCTTCTCTTCTATGTAATATTTCTCGCAAGCGGCCGGCCGATCCCCCTGATTCTCTCCCGGCTCTTTTATGTATGGCTCCTGATGACGGGGCTGGTCATGATTTTTTCCATGCCGATGGCTTTCGTATCCGCCAAATGGGGGAAGAACAGGGCCGGCTGGATATATTTAGTTTCATTTACCCCCTTTCTTATCATCATGGCGTGGCTGGTCGTCGGCTTTCTCAGGATAATTCCACCCCTGCCGGATGCGGCGTTACGCATTGCCCCGATCTGCATGATCGTGCTGCTCTCGGTAGGAATCTCCGACAAGCTTAATGTTATGAAGCGGCACCTCGAATCTCTGAATAAAGATCTTGAGAAGAACGAAAAGATAGCCAGGGGCAGGGCCGCCTACCTCGAAGAACTGATGGACACGGTTTCCGGCATGTCGAAGGACCTCGTAGCACTTAGCGCCGAACTGAGCGGTATGGCCGGAAAATTATCGGAATTGTCGCAGGAGCAATCCTCGGCCAGCGAGGAGATGAGCGCATTGTTTGAAGAGCTTGCGGCTTCCAACGAAACCGTATACAAATCGACGGTGGATTTGAAGGAAGAGGGCATCAAAACGAAGAAGCTCGTCGAAATGCTCGATGAATCCCAGCGGACGATCGCCAGGGCGACATCCTCCGCGCTCGCCAGCATCGCGCAAATTACGTCATCCACCCGCGAAACGGGAAGCACCCTGGAGGAGATGACGGGGAAAATGAGTATCATCGAAAGCGGGGGAAAAGCGATCGGCGAGTTCATGGTGATGATAGACGCCATCACCGACCGGGTAAATCTCCTCTCCCTCAACGCGGCGATCGAAGCGGCCCGGGCCGGCGTTCACGGGAAGGGATTTGCCGTCGTAGCCGATGAAATAGGGAAACTGGCGACGGCGACGGCCGATAACTCGAAGGAGATTTCGGAAAGGATAGGTGCCATCATTAAGGATATCAGTGAAGGGATTCGGATCGTCAATGTGACCAACGGGAAAATTATTTCCATCGTAAACAGCACGGCGTCGATCTCCTCGAACATCGATGAATTCAAGGTCCTCATGGACACGCAGACCGGCGCCATCACCGACGCGGTTGACCAGGCGAAGGTAATCGAATCCTTTTCAAAGATCATGGAGTCCTCGATAAAAGAACAGCGTGCGTCCATAGGGGAAACCATGAAGATGATCGAGCGGCTGTCCGAAATGGCACAGGAAATGAATTACTCGAATCTGAAAATCGCGCAATTTTCACGGACGATCGATTCGAAGATAAACGTTTTGAACGAGGCGGCAAAGGGCTTCTCGTAGACCTTATTTGTATCGACAGCAGCCCCGGGTACGGCAACAGGTCTCCGGTTTGCATTAAAAATCGGCATGGGACTGGAAAAAAAAGATAACGAACGATCGTTATTGTCCCATACGGGGAGTAAAACCCTCGACTTCAGTCGAAGACTTTAGTATGCTTGCGGGATGGAAAACTATCGTAGGTCAAGTCACTCGATATACGATATAAAGTATCATATTGTG
>SCSX01000075.1 GCA_004297825.1 Spirochaetota bacterium | reverse complement strand
CGCTTTCGCCGCATCGTGACGAAAAATCGGGGGAGAAAGCGCGCGCGCACGCGATGAAAACATGAAGTGAAAATGGAAAAACCTGCGCACCCGTGGAAAAATCGGCGCGGGAAAAGGAGAAATATTTCGCGCGCGCGCGAAACGGGCGAAATTCCCCGGATGATGCGCGAAAAATTTCTCAGCGGATTCAAAATCGCGTGATCGCGGCGCTAGAAATGACGGGGGAAAGGGAATTTTCGCCGTCGCGCTCTTTCAATCGGAATTCCGGCGCGCCGGGGACCCGCTTATTGCTAATGTTGCGAGCCCGCACGTTCGATGATTAATGCGAGTACATCCATGCGCGCGGCTGAAAACACATGACACGGCGGGAAAAAGCGCTCTCCACCAGGGAATGCGGCTAATGATTGCCTCTATCGTCATCTCAATTTTGCCGATGCCGCTGTTTTACCTGATATATTTCAGGCATTTCTTCACCTACTACCGGATGAAGGGAATAAAACCCGTCTTCATCAAGCATGTCGAGGGCCTTCTCTACGGTGTCGCCGTCGCAATAATCCTGATTCTACTCTCTCCAGCACTCGATGAACTTTTCAAGGGGGGATCGATTGCCGTAGATTCCTTCGTGAAGGCTGCGCTGGTCGAAAAAATGGGAGCGCTCGCCGCCATTTTGCTGCTCCAGCGCTATTACCCGCGGTTCAGCCTCCTCGAGGGCGTGAGCTCGGGCCTGATCGTGGGCGCCGGGTTCTCGCTCGTGGAAAACGTATTCTACGCGCTCAACTACGGTACCCCTGTCGTCCTCGTGCGCGCCCTTTTTTCGGTGCCCCTGCACCTCAGCACGTGTGCGCTTACCGGTTATTTCGCGGGTGCGGCGAAATTATGCGCCACGGCACCCTATCGCACGCTCCACTATGCGCGGGCGATAACCGTACCCGTCGCCCTGCACGGCGTGTTCGACCTCTTTATCATGCAAGGAGGGGGTTTTACCTACCTGGTGGGGCCCCTCGCGATCATTATCACGGGCATGCTCGAGCTTTTCATCGCCTGGGCGAAGCTTGTCCCGCCCGTCCAGGGTCTGGCGGCGGAAAATCTGCGCTTCGAGGACTGGCTGCTCAAGTATCGACAGCCGCGCTTCGAGCGCTGGATCCTCAATTCCATGGGGACGCCGCGCGCCGTGCGCGTTCCGTTTTTCAGACCTCTCATGAATCCCGCGCTCTGGGCGGCCTCGGCGGCGCTCGTGGCGGGCGGGCTCGCGCTCCTTCCCTTCAGGGCGGAAACGGTGACCCTGCTGGGAATCGCGCTCAGGCCGGCGGAGCAGATACTCGTGGTGACCGTGTTTCCCGCGTCGATCGGGATAAGCCTGGCGATGGCGGGCGCGGTGAACCCGGATTTCTTCAGGCTGAGCATGGTCCGCATCCCGGTGATATTCGACGCCGTTTTGAAGAGCCCGGGGGGAGAGGACAGCCTCGTGAGCTTCGACATCACCCCCGTCAATTGTTTTCTCCGCACCTTCGAGCCGCTGGATCCCGCGGGCGAGGCGGAGATCGTGTTTGAAAGGAAAGGCTTTCACTCCCCCGCGGTGAAGGCGCGCGCGGTGTGGAACAATCACGGCGCGCACATGGGAGACGAGCCCACGGGAACGATCGTCAAGTTTATCGGCCCCCCCCTGTCTTTTTTCCGCTTCGCGATGGGGTATTACTACTACCGCCTGCGCAAGGGAATCATTTATAACCTGAAACTGCCCGGTTTCGAGGGGGTGCGCAGGCTTTTCATGCTGCCCCAGACGGTCATGCAGAGCGAACTCGTCTTGCGCGCGGGATCGATGGTGTTTCGCCAGGGAGAGGATGCGAATTCCTTCTATTTCATTAAAAAAGGACAGGTGAACATATACAAGGAGCTCGATTCAGGAAAGCGCATACTGCTCGAGTCGATGGAGGCGGGGCAGATATTCAACGAAATGGCGCTCCTGGGGGAGACCCGCAGGGGGGTAACCGCCGAATGTCCCGTGAACACCATTCTCGCGCGCGCCCACGCGGATAATCTCGAGGCGCTGATAAAATATAATCCGGATTTCGCGTTCGCCCTGGTACGCAAGCTCGCCGGGCGCGTGGACCGGACACAGGAATCGCTCACCCAGACGATCGAGTACATCCAGAAGCTCGCGGACATGCGGTCCGCTCATTCGAGGAACGCCGCGGTGCTTCTCGCGTGGGCCATGGGGCACGATCCGCGGGGAAGCGGCAGCCTCGCCGTGGACGCCGATACGCCCGCCGCGGCGCTGGACGTAACCCCCGACGAACTCCTCCGCTATATCGCGGGTTCGCTTTTCGAAGCGCCCCACGATCACGAAGGATTGGGAACGCCCGCCGATCCCCGTCTCGTCGCGTCAATCGAGAAGCGGTTGTCCGGGACCGGGCTCAAACTCGTCCGAAAATAAAACCCCCCATCCCTGCGGAATGGGGGGCATGTGCGTTCGCAATAGAGAAGAAGCTTAACCCCCGGCGCGCATCCGTCTCCTGTTGAATACGAACAATCCCGCGAGTATGAAGGCTATTCCTCCCAGGAGCGCGATCATGAGCCCGCTGTGGCGCGATGCCACGTGCATTAAATACGCGGCGAGTGCCTCTCCCCCGGCCGTCTTGATCGTCTCGTAACGCGCCGCGACCTCGGTGTCGGGCAGGGCGCGTCCGAAGAGTTCGACACGGTCCACGATCCCGTTCATCCCGAGGTTTCTCCAGCTCGAGTTGTACAGCGTGTCCGCGAGCTGGGCCCCGATAACGAGCCCTCCGGCGCTGTCGCGCACCTCGCCCACGGTATTGGGCGTCCAGGACTCGAGCTTTCCGTTGATGTAGAGCCGCACCTCGGAGGCGTTCCAGGTGGCGACTATATGGTACCAGACGTCGGTCGAGAGCTTTGTGGAGCTGTCCACGTACGAATAGCGCCCCGACGCGCCGGTCACCAGGAAGCGCACGGTTCCGTCCGTGCCCCAGAACTGGAGGCTATAGGTCTCGTCGCTGAAATCGGGCCGCACGCCCTTGTGGACGATACCCGCATACGGCTTGTGCGTGATTATTTTCACCAGGGTCTCGACGCTCCCCGCCTGGGGAAGCGTAAGATCGGCGCTGTCGGGCACCAACACATAATCGTCATAGCCGTCGAACCGGAGTGAGTTGCCCTGCACGCCCGGCGTCTGCGTGGCCCCGAAAAGGGTGTAGCCGGCCGCGTCCGTGTACTCGAAGTTCCACAATCCCGCAAGCTCGGCGGTCGGGGTCACGATCACCGTGTAGGTGCGCGTGCTCCCGTTGTCCGCCTTGACGATATAGGCGACCGGGTTGGTAAAATTGTTTTCGGTCCGGCCGCTTTCCTGCTCCGCGCCGCCCACCGAAACGAGCACGCCTGTCGTGACGAAGAAGGCCTTGAGGGCTCCGAGCGGCCTGGACGCCGGGAAGGCGACGCGTATGGCGCGCGCGTCCTCGTCAATCGCGCACTCCTCGCCGTCGAGCACGAAGCGCGTGATCGCCTTCGCGTCGCTCTTCGCCACGGTCACGTCCACCGTATAGGTGCGCTGCCCGCCGTCCTCGGCGGTGACGACGAAGTCGCGCACGGACGAGAAATCGTTGCGGGTCGAGCCCGCGGACTGCGCGACGCCGTCAAGGCTCACCTTCTCGCCGGTGGTCACGAACCATGCGGCCAGGTCGTTCGCTTTGCTCTTGAAGGGAAGGACCACGCTGATAATATCGTCCGCGATCGTTCCGGGCACGTCGCTCCCGAGCGCCGGGTTGTCCGAGCTCCTGAATACGAAGGAGGTGATCTCCTTCCAGGGCGCGGGGATCACCGTGGCGGTGACCGTATAATCCTTTCGGGAACCGTTTTCGGCAACGGCCGTGTAGACGACCGGGACGCTGAAATCGTTCAGGGTGACGCCGCTCGCCTGTACGACGCCGTCCACGGTCACCTGGCTGCACGCCGCGGAAAACGACGCGGGGAGCTTCTTGAGCGAGGTTTTCGGGGGAAGCGACACGCGTATGTCCGCGCCGGTCTCGTCGATGATCGCATCCGTGCCCAGGAGGGCGAAGGTAGTGATTTTCTTTTCGGTGCTCGGGGCTTTCGTCACCGTGACGGTGTACTCCCGCGCCGCGAGGTTTTTCGCCGAAACGTGGTACACCACGGGGGAATCGAAGTCGTTGGCCGATTTGCCGCTCGCCTGCGTGATCCCGTTTACCTGGACGACCGGGCTGTTCGTGACGTATTCCGCGACCAGCCCGTCCAGCGACGCGTCATGGGGCACGGTGATCGAGATCGTGTCGCCGTCAAGGGTGCCGATCGCGTCGGCCGGAAGGACGGAATTGTTTTTCGCGGCGAACCGGAAGTCCAGGAGGTCGGTATCTCCCGCGTCGAAGCGGGGGTATTCCTTCCCGGAGGGGGTCTCGCTGCAACTGATTATCAGTAAAGGGATACAAAGCGCAATTGCTGTAAGTATTAATTTTTTCATATATTTCCTTCCATTTATACTAAAAAGGCGTCCATTAAATAAAATAGCAAGCATATCATTATCGGTCAATAAAAAAACCTACATGGGCTTTTTTTGAATAGTGGGATTAACACCGCTAAATTCGAATCTTTGCCGGTCTCCCGGGGACCTTTCGTTTCGACAGGACTGGTTCATTTGAAAGATAATTTGACATTGTGGAGGCGGTGGCAGTTAATAGCGCGGAATTCATGTCGCGGTTTCTTCCAAGGAAAGGCCGCGGCAGGGGGGCCGATTCGCATACGGTCGTCAGGGGCATGGGTCGCGGTACCGAACCGCCGACCCTCCGCGACAACGGGCGCGATATTCTGGAGGCGCAATGAGAAAGACGAAAATTATCTGCACCCTGGGGCCGGCAACCGACAGCCCGGAGGTGCTCAGGGGCATTTTCCTCACGGGCATGGACGTAGGGAGGGCGAACTTTTCGCACGGCACCCACGAGGAGCATCTCGCGAGGGTCACCCTCTTCAAAAAGGTGCGCGACGAGCTCGAGAAACCCGCGGCGCTCCTGCTCGACACCAAGGGTCCCGAGATACGGCTGAAAAAGTTCCGGGGGGGGAAGGCGCGCATCGAAAAGGGGGCGCGATTCACGCTCACCACCGATGAGGTCGAGGGTGATGCGGAACGCGTATCGGTCACCTACCGGGGTCTCCCGGATGACGTCGTCAAGGGCAACAGGATACTTATCGACGACGGGCTTATCGAGCTCAGGGTCGTGAGCGCCTCCGGCGCGGACGTGGTGACCGAGGTGGTGAACGGGGGCGAGCTTTCGGATAAAAAAGGCGTGAACCTCCAGGGGGTGACCGCCCGGCTTCCCTTCATGAGCGACGGCGACCGCGCCGACCTGCGTTTCGGCATCGAGCACGATTTCGATTTCGTTGCCGCGTCCTTCGTGCGCAACGCGGACGACGTCAGGCAGATCAAGGGATTCCTCGAGGAGCACGGCGGCGGCGCAATCAAGGTCATCTCGAAGATCGAGAACCGCGACGGCGTGGCGAACATCGACGAGGTCATCCGCGCGAGCGACGGGATCATGGTCGCGCGCGGCGACATGGGGGTGGAGATCGCCTTCGAGGATATCCCGCATTTACAGAAGATGATCATAAAGAAGACGCTTTCCGCGGGAAAGCCCGTGATCACCGCGACGCAGATGCTGGATTCGATGATCCGCAACCCACGGCCCACCCGCGCCGAGATCACCGATGTCGCGAACGCGATCTATGACGGGACGAGCGCCCTCATGCTCTCGGGCGAGACCTCGGTGGGAAAGTACCCGGAGCTCACCGTGGCCACCATGGCAAAGATCGCCGAGAAGACCGAGACCGAGATCGATTACCGGGCCCTCCTTGAAAACACGCATATCCGCATTTCAAAAAACGTGACCGACGCCGTAAGCTACTCGACCTGCTCGGCGGCGCACTCGCTGGGGGCCGCGGCGATCATCACGATTACGAAGTCCGGTCATACGTCGCGCATGGTGTCGCGCTACCGGCCTATCTGCCCCATACTCGCCTCCACGCCGCTGGTCAAGGTGTACCGGCAGCTCGCCCTCTCGTGGGGGGTAATCCCCATGATGGCCGTGGAGGCGGCCACCACGGACGAGATCTTCCAGAACGCGGCCGACCGGGCCCATGCCGCGGGCCTGATAAAGAACGGGGACCTTGTGATCATCACGGGCGGTATGCCGGTGGGGGTGAGCGGCACCACGAACATGATCAAGATCCACGTGGTGGGGGACGTGCTGGTCGAGGGGAAGAGCCTCAATGGGCTTTCGGCGACGGGGATACTCTGCGTTGTCGCCGAGGGGAAATCGACCCCCGGGGATTTCAGGGGCGGGGACATCCTGGTCATCCGGCGCTCGAGCGACGCCGTGCTCCATCTCATCCGGAACGCGACCGCCGTGATCACCGAGGAGGACGCCGCCGACTCCCCGGCCGCGATCGTCGCGAAGGCGCTCGATATTCCGGTGATCGTGAACGCAGGGCGCGCGACGGACATTCTCACGAGCGGCATCGCTGTACGCGTGGACGGGGAGAAGGGCCTGGTCTACAGCGGACAGAGCACGCGGGCGGGCGGGTGAAGCGCCGACCGGCCGGCAGGGACTTATATAGAAGAATCCATCCGGAGGGGACCATGGACCTCGCCTGCCTGGACAACCACAGGTGCTAATATTCCGACTATTTTGCAGCGCTTTGCTGGAAAGACTTGACTATTGTGCAATATAGTGCACAATAGTCGGATGAACAGGTTCCAGAAATCGCTGATCGAGAAAGACCTCTCTAAGAAGATGGTTTTTCTCACCGGCCCGCGGCAGGTGGGGAAAACCTGGCTAGCGAAGGAGATCGCCCGATCTTTTGAAAAGAGCGTTTACCTGAATTACGACCGTCGCGAGGACAGGGAAATAATCAGGAAAGAGGCATGGCTCGAGGCGACGGAGCTTCTCGTACTCGACGAGCTTCACAAGATGCCCGGGTGGAAGAATTACCTGAAAGGAGTGTTCGACACCAGGCCGGCGCATCTCAAAATTCTTGTTACCGGGAGCGCGCGCCTGGAAACGTTCAGGCAGGGTGGGGATTCGCTGGCGGGCCGTTTTTTGCTCCACAGGCTGCTGCCGTTCAGCCCCTCTGAAACCCGCCGGGCCGGGTCGGCGGAGCCGCTGGAGCGCTTCATGACGCGCGGGGGGTTCCCCGAGCCATTCCTTGCGGAAAGCGACGAGGATGCCGCGCGGTGGCGGAACCAGTATATCGACGGACTGATCCGCACGGATATCCTCGATTTCGAGAATGTACATGACTTCAGGGCGATTCATCTCGTCTTCGATCTGGTGCGCGCCAGGGTGGGTTCCCCGGTCTCCTATTCTTCCATCGCGGGAGACGTGGGGATCGCCCCCAACACGGTCAAAAAATACATCCAGATTTTCGAGGCGCTCTATATCGTATTCAGGGTCCCCCCCCTGTCGCGCGACATCGCCCGTGCGCTCAAAAAGGAGCCCAAGCTGTACCTGTACGATTCCGGTCTGGTGAAGGGAGACGAGGGCGCACGCCTGGAAAATACCGTAGCACTGTGCCTGCTCAAGAACGTCTACGGCATGTACGATTACCGGGGGGCGCACACCGCCCTGCATTACCTAAGGACGAAGGACGGTGAAGAAATCGATTTCTGCATCGCGGAAGAGGACGTCCCGCGGCGTCTTATCGAGGTGAAGCGCTCCGACCCGGAGATCGCGAAGAGTCTGCGGAAATTCCATGAGCGCTACGGGATACCGGCGATCCAGGCGGTCATGGAGCTGAAGCGCGAGCGGGTCGAGAACGGAATTGAAATCAGGCGCGCTCTCGACCTGCTCCAATCGCTCGATTTTTAAACCGGTTCCCCCGCCCCTGTTATCGGCTGCCGGGTTTTCTGGTGCACCTGATATTGCTGTCCCTGTCGTAGTAGAAATTGCATCCCCTGGTCAATATGCTGTTCAACAGCAATCTGCCCCGGTGGAGCCGCACCTTGACCGCGGAAATTGAAATGCCGCATACGCCCGCGATCTCCTCAACGGACATATGCTCGAAATAATGCAGTACCAGGACGATGTGGTAATGCGGGGCGATGCGGCCCATCTCCCCGCGGATGCATTCGTTCATTTCGTCCACGATGACCCGGTCCTCGATGTCGCCCGATGCGGCGCCCCCGCCATGGATGCGCTCGTCGAAAAGCACGATGTCCTTACCGCCGCGTCTTCTGAAGAAATCGACGGCGGTGTTGGTCGCGATGCTGAAGGCCCAGGACCTTGTCCTGGACGAGTCCTCCAGGTCGGAAAGGTGCGCGGCGATCTTGACCAGGGTCTCTTGAAGAAGGTCCTCCGCATCCTCCTCCTGCCCGGTGAGCTTGCGCAGGTAATTATAGAGCGCTTCTCCGTGCTCCCGGTAAAAGTATTCGAAGCTGTTCGCGTCATCCTGCCCGGTAGTCATGATCGATTCCTTGGCCATATGTATAATTGTAAATTAAATTTGAATCAACATCAAGAAAATTGCATATTCACCGACGGGATCGATTTGAACGCGTCGGCATCAACTGCAGGAGCACGGCTGATCCGCCGCGCATTCATTAGAGCCTTCACGTGAATCGAGCATGCGTTCGGCCGTGGAGAGGACATTCTGTGCCGGGACGCTCTTAACCTTCACGGCCATGGATACCGCTGCGCGGATCTGCCCGTCGGTAAGTCCGTTTTTTTTACACTGCTTCAGGTGGTAGGCCGTGCAGGGTATGCAGTTGGAGCCGATAGAAGCGCCCAGTGCCACCAGTGCCAATTCGCGTTCGTTTAAATTTTCCATGAGTATCTCCCTGGTGTGGTTTCTTTGAAATCGGCTTATAGACGCATCCGGCAGTGTCGGGGTTACAATTTTTTCATGAGGAGCGCTGGTGTCCGTAAAGAGCATCCGGGTGCATGCCGTTAAGAAGGACGTCAGGAGAATTTAATGAAACGGAAAGGCCTGTATAAAGGGACAACGTAAAATACTTTCCGCGCTACTTCTTCATGGTCCTTTCCAGGTGCTGCACCGCCGTCTGCACCGGGTCCCAGGGGCTGGAGAGCGGGGGCGTGTAACTCAGGTCGTAATTGCTGAATTCGCGCACGGTCATTTCATGGTACAGGGCCGCGGCGAAAATATCGATGCGTTTCGATACCTCCGTCCCGTAAGCGCCCAGCATCTGGGCCCCGAGAATTTTTCCGGAGAGCGTATCGGCGGTGACGCGGATGAATATTTTTTTCGCGCCGGGGTAATAGGCCTTGTGGTCCCATCCCTCGAAGTCGGCGCTCACGGGGTCAAGGCCTGCTCCCCGCGCTTCCCTCTCGTTCAGTCCCGTCCGCGCGGCGACCGTATCGAAAATTTTCACCGACTGCGTTCCCAGCGAGCCCGCGAACTCGGCGTCCCCGCCCGCGGCGTTTTCGCCGGCCACGCGGCCCTGCTTGTGGGCGACGGTTCCCAGGGGCAGGTAGAACGGGTCCCGGAGCATGCGGTGCCGGGTTTCCACGCAGTCGCCCGCCGCGTAAACGCCGGGGATGCCGCTCTCCATTTTCCGCGTGACCCTGAGCGCACCCCGCACCCCCGTCTCCATTCCTATGGATCTGCCGAGCTCCGTATTGGGTGCGCCCCCGACGGACACGAGCACCAGGCCCGCCGCGGCCCGGAAGCCCGCGGTTCCGTGTACCACGAGCCCGCCGCCGTCGCGCGTTATGGATTCCACGCCCGTCCCGGTATGCACGGAAATGCCGTTGGACGCAAGCGCGTCCGCGATCTTCGCGCCCAGTGCCGGCTCCATGGACGGCATCACGGAGGGCGCGGCCTCCACGATGGTGACCTTCATGCCGCGCCGGGCGAGTGATTCGGACATCTCCATGCCTATGTAGCCCGCGCCGATAATTACCGCCGCCGTCGGGCGCGCGTCCCGTATGTAGTCGTTGATGGCGAACGAATCGCGCATCCAGCGCAGGAAGAATACGCCCGGGCTGTCGAGTCCCGGCAGGGGCGGGCGGACCGATACAGCCCCGGTCGCGATTACGAGCGCGTCGTAGTCCAGGGAAATTTTTTTCCCGCCGGGCGCGTCGACCGTCACGCGCCTCGATCCGGTATCGATTGAGCGCGCCGTATGCTCCGTGAGAAGCCGTATCCCCGCGGCCTCGATCTCCCCGGCGGTCCGATGCGCGAGCGTGCGCCAGTCGGTCACGTCCCCCCCGATAAAATACGGCAGCCCGCAGATGCTGAAATTGGGAAACGCGTCCGCCACGATCATGACGGGCTGCACGCGCGGATCGATCTCCCGCGCACGCAACGCCGCGCTGATCCCCGCGTCGCTCCCGCCGATAATCACCAGGTTTTTCATTTCAACAGGGCCTCCATGATTGGTTGCGCGTGGTGCAGACCGCGATCATGCATTAAAAGAGCATAATCCCGGGATAGAGGTCAACGGCGCTTCTATTACGGCTGCCGGAAATATCGGATCCCGACTCCTTCATCGCCTCGACGACGTACGGGTTTAGCTCTCCCAGTTCGATCCGGGGGCGTCACCCGGTACCGCCGGCGAAGTATCTTTTCCGGAAAAAGAGCGCGACATTCACCAGCGCGATCATGACCGGCACCTCGATGAGCGGGCCTATGACTGCGGCGAAGGCGACGCCTGAGCCTATTCCGAACACCGCGACCGCGACGGCGATCGCAAGCTCGAAGTTGTTGCTCGCCGCAGTGAACGAGAGCGTCGCCGCGACCGGATAGCCCGCGCCCACCCGTCTGCTCATGAAGAAACTCACCAGGAACATGACCACGAAGTAGACCAAGAGCGGAATCGCGATGCGCACGACGTCCATGGGAATCTTCACGATATATTCGCCCTTGAGGCTGAACATGACGATGATTGTAAAGAGCAGCGCGACGAGCGTGAGCGGGCTTATCTTCGGGATGAACTTTTCCTGGTACCATTCCTTGTTTTTTATGTTGATAAGCGCAAACCGGGTGACAACACCCGCGATGAAGGGGATGCCCAGGTAGATGAAGACGCTCCAGGCTATCTGGCCTATAGTGATGTCCACGATGCTCCCCTTGAGCCCCACCAGGGGAGGGAGCACGGTGATGAAGAACCACGCGTACACGCTGAAGAAGAGCACCTGGAAGATGCTGTTGAACGCGACGAGTCCCGCCGCGTATTCCGTGTCGCCGTCGGCGAGGTCGTTCCACACGATGACCATGGCGATACAGCGCGCGAGGCCTATGAGGATGAGGCCCGTCATGTATTCCGGGTACCCGGAGAGAAACAAAACCGCGAGGACGAACATGAGCGCGGGACCGATAAGCCAGTTCTGCACGAGCGAGAGCCCCAGCACCCGCCAGTTCTTGAACACGTCGCCCAGCTCCTCGTATTTCACCTTCGCCAGCGGCGGGTACATCATGAGGATGAGCCCGATCGCGATGGGGACGTTGGTGGTTCCCGACTGGAAGCTGTTCCAGAAGTCTACGATGCCCGTTGAAAGGTATCCCCAGAGCACCCCCGCGAACATCGCGAGGAATATCCACAGGGTGAGATACCTGTCGAGGAATGATAACCTTTTCGCCGCGCGTTCGGACATGCCAGCCCCCTTTATAGTGTCATTAAATTGTAACCGCCAGATATATGCCGCCCATAATCACCAGCACGCCGCAGGCCTTTCTCAGGACAAGTGCGCCGTGGGTCGATTCATTCCAGTTTAAATATCTCTGCACCGCCCCGGTGAAGGTTCCCGCGCACACGATGACGGAGCAGTGGCCCGCCGCGTAGGCGATGATCAGGGAGACGGCGAACACCAGGTGCGTCGATGCCGTGCTGAATACGATTCCCAGCATAGGCGCCATGAAGGCAAAGGTGCAGGGGCCCAGGGCCGTGCCGAAGAGGAGCCCCAGGATGAGTGCCGCAACCAGTCCCTTTTTCCGGAACGCGGGACTGGCTCCCGTTTCCAGGAAGGTGAGGGGGATGATACCCAGCAGATGAAGTCCCATGACGCAGAAGATCACCGCGACCAGGTAGTTCCCCCAGGAACCGATATCGCCCATCAAACGGCCCATGAGTCCCGTCGCGAGGCCGATGACGCTGATTGTCACAAGGACCCCGGCCGCGAAGAGCAGTGCATGCGCGAAGGCCCTGCGCGTACCCATCGCTCCCTGCCCGCCGATAAATCCCACGATGAGCGGAATCCCGGCGAGGTGGCAGGGCGAGAGCACGACGGAGAGCACGCCCCAGGCGAACGCGCCCGCAAGCGCTATCCCCGCCGAACCGCCCAGGGTCCCGGAAAGCAGGGTAAACAATTCGACGAGCACTAGCGGACGCCCTTCATGGCGAGCACTTTCATGATCTCCTCCCGCGGGAAGAATCCCTCGTGACGGAAGTACTCCTTTCCCTCGCCGTCCAGGAATACCTGGGTGGGAATGACGCGTATCCCGTACCCCTGCGCGTCGGCCTTGCCCCCAGGCGTCCACACGTCGTGAAACACTATTTTCACCTGGTCGGCGTAATCCCTTTCTATCCCGCGGATGACCGGCTGCATCATCCTGCAGGGGATGCAGTCGATCGAGCCGATCTCCACGAAGGTTACCCTGGCCGCGGTTTTCGCGGCGACGTTCTCCGCGGTACGGGATGCGTCTTCCCCCGATCTCGTCTCCGCGCCGTCGGACGGGCGCGCGTCGCTGCACCCCAGGATGCCCGCGCCCACGAAAAGGGGCGCGCCGCATGATGTCCCGCATTCGTGCTCCACGCGGGGGACGGCGATCGCGATCGCGATTGCCGCCACGACGGGCAAAATTATCTTCAATGGCTTTTTCATGATTGCGTCCTTAATGGCGGCGCCTCAGGCGCCCGTGTTCGCGTCCGCGCACCGATCAGCTTCTTCAATTCCTCCGGGGAGGGGAGCCTCCCGGCAAGCTTCACCTCGCCGTCGACGACGAGCGCGGGGGTGACCATCACACCGTAGGCCATGATGGCCTTGATGTCCTGCACCTTGGCGACCTCCGCCTGCACGCCCATCTCGCGGACCGCGTCCCTCGTCATCTCCTCGAGTTTTTTGCACTTTGCGCAGCCGCTTCCGAGTATTTCAAGTTTCATGAACCGTCTCCGTAATTCCTAACTATGGTTGTTTGACAAATCAGCCAAGGTCATGCCGCGCGGGTATTCTCACCGCTTCCTGCACGTCATAACCAGTTCCCTCTGGCCCTTCAGGTTGGATTCCATCACTTCCTCGACGCAGCCCAGGAACTCGAGGATGCAGGGGACCCGGAGCGAATAATAGCAGTTTGTCCCCGATTTCCGGTGCTCCACGATGCCCGCGTTATCTAGCACGGAAAGGTGCTTGGAGACCGTCGAGGTGTCGAACCCGAGCATGTCGGTGAGCTCGCAGACGCAGCGCTCTCCCCTCTTGAGCTCCTCCACGATGAACAGGCGTGCGGGGTGCGCCACGGCCTTGATTATACGCGCGCGGGCCTCGAGTGACGCCCATTTTTTCGTGTCCACTATTGTCTCCGGTCAATGTTTCTTATTTGGCAATATAGCCAAGGATGTAAATTATTCAAGCTTTTTTTAGCTGTGTGGAAAAAATTCACTCGTGGAAACTTTACGGAATGGGAGATGACTCTCCCTTTCTTTGAAGCTTCCTCAAGGCACGGCATCGAGCGCGCCGGAGAGGTCCGCGATGATGTCCTCCGCGTCCTCGATCCCGACCGACAGGCGGAATACGCCGTCCCCCATGATCGCGCGGTACTTCGCCTTCTGCGCGTCGTTCATCACGCCCCAGTCCGCGAAGAAGAAATCCGTGGGCATGTAGTAGATGAGGCTCTGGTCGTGCCCCAACGACACGGCGTACGTTATGAGCCGCAGGTTTTTCAGGAATTCGAAGTGCGCGTTCATGTCCGCCTTCAAGTTAAAGTTGAGCATCCCGCTGTAGCCCTTCATCTGCCTCTTCGCGACCTCGTGGCCGGGGTGGCTTTCAAGGCCGGGGTAGCGGACCGATAACACCTTCGGGTGGGAGGCGAGGAATTCCGCGACCCGCTGCCCGTTTTCGCAGTGACGCTCCATGCGCATGGGCAGGGTTACCGAGCCGCGCATGATGAGCCACGCGTTGAAGGGGCTCGCGCACGCGCCCATGTGCACGATCCCGTACTCGCGCACCTCGGTCATGAGCTTCCGGGGGCCGATAATCGCGCCCCCGAGCGCGTCGCCGTGCCCGTTGATGAACTTGGTCGCGCTGTGGATGACGACGTCGGCGCCAAGATCAAGGGGCTTCTGGGTGACCAAGCCCGACCAGGTGCTGTCGACGGCGAGCATGGCCCCCGCGTCATGGGCGATCTTCGCGATCGCGGCGATATCGGCGACCTGGACGATGGGGTTGCCGGGGGTCTCGACGAAGACGAGCTTCGTGCCGGGGGTGACGGCCGCGCGCACGGCATCGAGGTCGCTCGTGTCGACCTGTGTCGTCTTGACGCCAAAGCGCGGAAGGTGGAAGCCGGCGAGCTTTTGCGTCCCCGTGTAGCAGATCTCGCTCGCGACCAGGCGGTCCCCGGCGCCCAGCACCGTGAAAAGGAAGGCGCCTATCGCCCCCATGCCGCTCGCGGTCACGACGCAGTCCTCGCCGCCCTCAAGGAGCGCAAGCCGCTCCTCCAGGTAGCGCGGGGTGGGGGAGAGCTCGCGCGTATAGGTGAAATGATCGGTATCTTCTATAGAGAGGGACTTGATGAGCTCTCCAAGGTCGTGCGGCAGGGCGTAGCTGTTGGCCATGTGGATGGGGCGCCGAATCGCCTTCGTGTCGGTATCGACCCCCTCGCCCGCGTGTACGCAGCGCGTGCCCAGTTTCCATTCGGGGTTGAAGTTCGTGCTCATGGGGCCTCCTGGTTTTGATGCGTATAAATATTTATTATTTGACTTATTAACGCAACCAGAAAATAAATGAACACAGGTTCATTATGCAGCGGCGGGCCGCCGGAGGAACGGGCGCGGATCCCCGTGCGCGAGTATTCTTGTATCCCGGGAGCGCGTATGAAAAGCAGCAAGTACCAGGTGTTGAGTGAGGGCGAGATTCGCACCATCCATGAGCATTCCGTCAGGGTGCTTTCCGAGACGGGGATACGGGTCGTCGTGAAGAAGATGCGCGGGATACTGCGCGACATAGGCTGCGCGGTCGACGACGAAACGAAGATCGTGAGGTTTCCGCCGCACATCGTCGAGGAATACCGGAAGAAGGCGCCGCGCGAGTTCGTCATGTGCGGCTGCGATCCCTCCTACGAGCGCCTGATAAGCCCGGACACGCGCGTCTTCTCGGGGCTGTCCACCGCGATCAATATGTACGACCTGGAGACGGGCGAATACAGGCCCACGACCCTTAAAGACGTCGTCGACCACATCGTGCTCATCGATTACATGGACCACATCCACACCAACCAGATGGACATTTGGCCCAACGACATCCCCATGCAGACCATCCACGTGGAGACGATGCGCCAGTGGGCGCTCAACTGTAAAAAGCCCTACACGCTGGGATCCTACGGCGTATTGGCCACCACCGACATGCTGCACATCCTCTCGCTCATCATGGGCGGGATGGACAAGATTAAAACGAAGCACCCCTTCAACAACATCGTCAGCGTGCAGAGCCCGCTCTCGACGGCCCATCTCCAGATCGAGGGGCTTATGATCATGGCCCAGAACGGCCAGCCCTGCATCATGGCGCCGGAGGCCATGGCCGGGACCACCGCGCCGGTGACGCTCGCGGGGCTCCTGGTCCAGCACAACGCCGAGATTCTCGCACACATCATCATGGCGCAGGCGGTGAACGCCGGGACGCCCGTCTTCTACGGTACGGTCTCAACGATCGCCGAAATGCGTCGCGGGACGGTCGCGTTAGGCGCTATAGAAACCGGCATGATAAGCGCGGCGAGCGCGCAATTGGCCAACCACTACGGCATCCCCTGCCGGGCGGTCGCCGGGTGCACGGAGTCGAAGACCATGGACGTCCAGTGCGGCATCGAGCGCTCGCAGTCGATCATGCTCGCGGCGATGGGCGGGGCGAATTATATCACCTGCGTGGGCACGTTTGAGTCCTCCACCGCGGCGGCGCACGAGCTTACCGTGATCGACAACGAGATCATCGGCATGACGGAGCGGGCCCTGCGCGGGATCGAGGTGAACGAAAACTCGATGGCCCTGGACGTGATCCAGGCCGTGGGCCCCGACGGGAACTACCTGATGCAGGAGCACACGCAGAAGAATTTCCGCTCCGAACATTTCATCCCGAAGCTCGCGGACAGGGACAAACGCGACATCTGGGAAAAGGGCGGGAAAAAGGACATGCTCGTGCGCGCGCGCGACGAAGCGAAAAAGATCCTCGCGAAACACAAGCTGAAAGACATCGATACAAAGCTCGCGAAGGAGCTGGACGACTTCGTGAAGTCGGTCGCCGCGCGCTCCCTGGACGACTTCTACAATGCCGAGTGGGAATCATGAGTGCCGGTGCGGACAAACGCTTTACGGAAAGGGAGATGAGGAGATAAAAGATTAACGGCGATGGAAGAGATGGAGGAAAGGGTTGCCGTGGGAGGCGCGGATTCGAATCCGCGCCTCCCACGGCCTTTCTCCTCCCCCTCGATGGGGGAGGCCGGGTGGGGGTGGAAAGCGCTCATCGGCTTATGATCACTTTTCACCCTCCCCTATCCCCTCCCATCGAGGGAGGGGCATCAGCTCAGGAGGAACGACATGGCAAATGAAATACTGGCAAAACTGGAAGACGCGATCGTCGAGATGAAGGCGGACGAGACCCAGGCCCTCACGCGTGAGGCGATGCAGGCGGGTGTTACCGCGCTCGACATACTGAACAAGGGGCTCCTCTCTGCGCTCGAACGGGTGGGCGTGCTCTTCCGCGACGGTGACTACTTCCTTCCCGACGTGCTCATGTGTGTGAAGGCGTACAACAACGCCTACGCGCTCCTGGACGCCGAGCTCAAGAAGGGCGCGTACAAGTCGCGGGGAACGGTGATGCTCGGTACGGTTCACGGCGACATTCACGAAATTGGGAAGAACATTCTGCTTGCCCTCCTGCAGGGCAACGGGTATACCGTGGTGGACATAGGCGTGGACATCAAGTCCGAGGTATTCCTCGAAAAGGCGAAGGAGGTGAAGCCCGACATCATCGGCATGTCGGCACTGTTGACCACGAGCATGCCGGCCATGAAAGAAGTGGTCGACCTCTTCGTGAAGGACGGCTCGCGCGGAAAGTACAAGATCATCGTGGGAGGCGCCCCCGTGAGCAAGAAGTTTGCCGAGGAGATCGGCGCCGACGGGTACGGGGAGGACGCACAGTCCGGTGTGGAACTTGTCGGGAAGCTGCTTGCGGGATAAAACTACGGGAGGACGCACATGAAGGGAATCTCAGTGGCGGCCGGTTCGGCGAAGCCGCTTACCCTGGGGGAAATCATCCTCTACAATATGGCGGGATTCGCATTCAATATCTACGATACGGTGCTGTACGCCTGGATACCCTTTTTCTACACCCCGCCGGACGAAAGCGGCCTGACGCGCTACATCCCGCTCGCGTGGCTCGGGATATTGCTCGCGGGCGGGAGGCTCCTGGACGCGATCAACGATCCGCTTATCGGCTACTGGAGCGACAACACGAAATCGCGCTGGGGCAGGCGCAAGCCCTACATCTTCATTTCGACCCCCTTCCTGTTCCTCTCGTTCATCTTCCTGTGGCTCCCGCCCGTGCAGGGGGAAAGCATGGTGAACGTCTGGGTTCTCGGCGCGGCGCTCTTTGTGTATTACTGGGCGTACACGGGCGTGCTCATACCCTGGTTCGCCGTTCTGCCCGAGATGAGCGACAAGAACGACGAACGTGTGAAGATCGCCTCGATAGGCGTTGCGATCGGGGTGCTCGGCGCGCTCATCGGCGGTGGACTATCGGGCCCCCTCTTTTCCTCCGTGGGCCCTTTCATGATGGGCCTCATCCTCGCGGTCCCCGCGTTCATCGCGGGCGAACTGACGCTCCTGGGCATACACGAGCGCCATGCCGCGCCGCATGAGGACGAATGGCCGGGCTTCTTCAACGTGTGCAGGCAGGTGTTCGCCGACAGGCAGTTTCTTTCCTTCGCGGCGATGATCATGTTCGTGCAGCTTACCTACCAGCTCATGCTCATGAACGTACCCTATTTCACGACGCTCATTTTAAAACGGCCCAAGGCCGACGCCTCGATCATTATGGCCGAGGTCATCATCCTGATGGCCGTGTCGGCGCCGGTATGGTACTGGTTGCTCAAGCGCTACTCAAAGAAGCGCGTCTTCCGCTTCATCATTCTTACGATGATCGCGGGATTCACGCTGAGCTACTTCATCGGCGTGACCGATATTCTGCCGCCGCTCGTGGAGGCGATGATCGTATTCCCGATCGCCGCGATCCCCATCGGGGGAATGTTCACCGCCTCGCTGGGCGTGATCGCGGACCTCTCGGACTACGACGAGCTGAAGCACGGAAAGCGGCGCGAAGCGGTGCACTACGGGATTTACGGCATCGTGCGCAAGACCGGCTGGGCGCTGTGCGCGCTCATTCTCGCGGGGGTCTTCGGCGCGTTCGGTTACAGCGCCGAGAACCCGGAGGGCGTGCGCGTCATCTGGCTCGTGTGCGCGCTCTCGTGCCTGGTGGGGCTGGTTGCGTTCATTCCCTACAGGCTGGGTGACAGCAAAGAAGAGACGAGGAAAATAATGAATCTGTAATCGCGGAACCCCGATCGCATGGCGCATAACGCGCAGGGCGCGGGGGGCCGATACACGGGAGGGACCATGAACACGCTCATCCAGAAACTTGTCGCGGAAGGGATAGTCGTCACCGACGGCTCGTGGGGCACGCAGCTTCAACAGCGGGGTCTTGCGCGCGGCGAGTGCCCGGACTCGTGGAACCTGTCGAACCCGGAAAAGGTGGGCGAGGTCGCGCGCCTCTACGTCGAGGCGGGAAGCCGCGTCATCCTCACCAACACCTTCGGCGCGAACGCCGTGGTGCTCGGAAAGTTCGGAATCGCCGATAAGGCCGCCGCGATCAACCGCGCGGGGGTGGAAATTTCGAAACACGCGGCGGGGGACCGGGCGTACGTCTTCGCGTCGATGGGCCCCTGCGGCAAGATGCTCGTGAGCGGCGACATCACCCCGGACGCGCTGCGTGAAGTCTTCACCGACCAGTCCCGCGCGCTCGCCGCCGCGGGCGCCGACGGCATCGTGGTCGAGACCATGATGGATGTGGAAGAGGCGCGCATCGCGGTGGAGGCCGCGAAGGCGACCGGGCTCCCGGTCGTTGCGAGCATGGTGTTCGATTCCGGCAAACAGAAGGACCGCACCATGATGGGCAACACCCCCGAGCAGGCCGTGACCGCGCTCACCGCCGCCGGCGCCGACGTGATCGGCGCGAACTGCGGGCAGGGGATCGAGGGCTTCATTCCCATCTGCACGCGCATGCGCGCGGCCACGGGCGTACCGCTCTGGATGAAGCCCAACGCCGGGCTCCCCGAGCTCGTGGACGGCCAGGTCGTGTATCGGACCACCCCTTCTGAATTCGCAAAATTCGTTCCGGAGCTTATTCGGGCGGGCGCGGGTTTTCTGGGCGGATGCTGCGGGACCAGCAGGGAGTTCGTGGAGGCGATCAGGAGGACGGTGAGCGTGTGAAGCGGAAACTCACTTCACCGGCAGCACCGCCGGGTCGATCGTATCCACTGTTTTTAAATCATTCTTGTCGAGCACGAGAATCTTCTTGTCGTGACGGTTTATGTAGATGTAGTCCTGGAAAAAGCTGATAAAGGTTTCTTTGCTCACCCGCTCCGTCGATCTCGCGACACGCTTAAGCGCGCCGTCGTACCTTCCCAGGTAGTACTCGCCCTTGTCGATCATGACCACGTAGACGCTGCCCTCGCGGACCTCGACGAAGCTTCTCCAGAACACGTCGTCGGTGCCGGTCGATTTCGCGGCGAGCGTTTCGCGGTCGAGTAGCACCAGGCGGTGCTCCCCCTTGTGGCTGCCCGCATGGGCGATCACGGCGATCCCCTCGGAGAAGATGTCGTAGCGGCTGCCGCAGATATTCTTGACGGGCGACGTGAACTCCACCTTCCGCGTCGAGGCGTTGATCATGATCATCTCGTTGTTGTAATGGCCCTCTTCAAGGTATTCCTTAATTTTCAGATAATAGAGCTTGAGCGCGTAGATGCTCTTGTCGGTTTCCTTGTCGCGGAGGCTGTCCTCACGCTTGTCCAGGTCCTTTTCCTTTTTTGCGAGCTCCTTCTCTTTATCCTTTTCCCCGGTCTTTTTTACGGTCGTGTCGGTCTTTTTTTCCGGCTCTTTTTTCTTTTCGTCCTCGGTGATCTCCTTCTTTTCTTCCTCGAGCTTCTTTTCCTTTTCGGCGATCTTTTTTTCTTTCTCGGCTATGCGCTCATCCTCTTTCTTTGTCTTGTCTTCCTTGTCTTTGAGGGTTTTTTCTTCCTTTTTGGTCTCCTCCGTCTCCTTCTTTAGCTCTTTTTCCTTTTCTTCAACTTCCTTTTTCTTCTTCTCGCGCTCCTGCTCGTCTTTAATCGCGGGAATCTTTTTCTTCTCCTCCTCGATCTTTTTGCGCTCAGTTTCCTCCGCCTTCTTCTCCTTCTCGAGACGGTCGCGCTCCTCCTTCAGCTTCTTTTCGGATTCGTCCTGTTTTTTCTTCTCTTCCTTAAGCTTTTCCTTTTCGTCCTCTATGACCTTTTTCTTGATGTCGACCAGGTCTTTTCGCTCGTCGATGTTTTTGTCATCCTTGCGGACGAGCTCCTTCACTTTTTCATCGGATATTACATCGGCATCTATGGTGCCTATATTGCCGCGCGCGGCGTTCTCGGTGAGCGGGATGAGGAGCATGGTCTGCCCCGGCCACTCGTAATATTTCGTGGAAAGACCGGCATTCGCCGCCGTGAGGCGTTTGGTGACCACGGCCTTGTATTTCCCGCCGAAATAATCGAGCTTGCCGCGGTACACGGCATTGTAGTAGGTCGAGAAGACCGCGAGCGTCCACGCGTCCTTCGCGGAATAGGCGTACATGCCTTCCAGGTATGCGGCGATGATGAGCCTCAGGTTGTCGATATGCGTGACCCTCGCATCGGGGTCCACCGAAAAGATATCCGCGGCGAGTTTCTCGGGCTCATCCGCCGAGACGGCGCGGATGATGGAATACTTCAGGTAGTAGGGGACCTGCACGTTTGCGCCGTAGCGCGCCGCTCCGGCGGCAAGGCCGTAGCCTATGGCCTTGATCTCCATGAAGCTGTCAGGTCTCACCGCAGGCGGCACGTAGTTCTGGAAATCGATCTTCTTCCCGGACTTGAGCTCCTCGACGTCCACCTTGATCGCGTACGCGCCCGTGGCGGCGAGCGATACCAGCAGCATCAGGCATACACGCTTCATGGCAATTCCCCGTATGGTGACTGTGAATGGATAGTTCTTTTCACATAGCATGGCCGATTCGCACACGCGCTGTCAAACCAATAATAGGGAAGGGTGCGCACGGACTTTGGACGACAGCCAGTTTTTTATTGACAAAACGGGTTCGTCATTTTATCTGGACTCAGTTGTAATACATCATTACAATCTTGACGGCCGTGCACACTCGGAGGTCATCCGGCCAGGGCGGCCCGGTAGTGGGCCCGGCCCGTCATACTTTTCCCTTCCGGGAAAGGACCATCGCCGTGCACATTGTAGTTACCTATTTGCGCGCCGTTATTCCGGCGCGCCCGGTACGACCGGAAACTTGATATCATCGGGAGGGCTTCATGACGGCAGGCTATCAACAGGCGTACAACGAATCAATTTCCAACCCCGAAAAATTCTGGGGAGAGGCGGCGAAGGCCGTCACGTGGACGAAACCGCACGACACGGTGCTCGATTCCTCCCATACCCCATTCTATCGCTGGTTTGCAGGCGGCGAGCTCAACACCTGCTTCAACGCCGTGGACCGGCATGTCCAGGGCGGGCGCGCCGACCAGGCCGCGATCATCTACGACAGCCCGGTGACGGGAACCGTGAAAAAAATTTCCTACCGGGAGCTCCTGGACCAGGTGTCGGGCTTCGCGGGGGCGCTCGTCTCCCTGGGCGTGAAGAAGGGGGACACCGTCATCGTCTACATGCCCATGATCCCCGAGGCGGCGGTCGCGATGCTGGCCTGCGCGCGCATTGGCGCGGTGCACTCGGTGGTGTTCGGGGGGTTTGCGCCCAACGAGCTCGCGATCCGCATCGACGACGCGAAGCCGGTGGTCATGGTCACGGCATCGTGCGGGATAGAGGGAAAGAAGACGATCGAGTACAAGCCGCTCCTGGACAGGGCGATCGAGCTCGCCTCGCACAAGCCGAAGCATTGTATCATTTACCAGCGCCCGCAGTGCACGGCCCCGCTTATCGGCCCCCGCGATCGCGACTGGAGCGAGGCGGTGAAAAGCGCCTCCCCCGCGGACTGCGTTCCCGTGAAGGCGACGGACCCGCTCTATATCCTTTACACGTCCGGTACCACGGGTATCCCCAAGGGTGTGGTGCGCGATAACGGCGGGCACGCGGTCGCGCTCACCTGGAGCATGAAGAACATCTACGGCGTCGAACCGGGAGAGGTATTCTGGGCGGCATCGGACGTGGGCTGGGTCGTGGGACATTCCTACATCGTCTACGCACCGCTCCTGTACGGCTGCACCACGATCATGTACGAGGGCAAGCCCGTGGGCACGCCGGACCCCGGCGCCTTCTGGCGTGTAATATCGGAGCACGGCGTCAAGGTGCTCTTCACCGCGCCTACGGCGTTTCGCGCGATCAAGAAGGAAGATCCCAACGGGGAGCTCATTAAAAAATACGACCTCTCGAATTTCCGATACCTCTTCTTGGCCGGCGAACGCCTGGATCCCGATACCTATTTCTGGGCGAGCGAAAAGCTGCAGCGTCCCGTAATCGACCACTGGTGGCAGACCGAAACCGGCTGGGCGATCGCCGCGAACTGCATGGGACTCGAGGCCTTCCCGGTGAAGGCGGGCTCGCCCACCAAACCCGCGCCCGGCTACCAGGTGGAAATCCTGGACGGAGAGGGAAAGTCCCTCCCGCGCGGAACCGAGGGCGTGGTCGCGATCAAGCTGCCGCTGCCTCCGGGGACGCTTCCCACCCTCTGGAAGAATGACGACAAGTACCGCGAATCGTACCTGGAAATGTTCCCCGGCTACTATTTTACCGGGGACGGCGGTTACTACGACAAGGACGGATACATCTACATCATGGGACGCGTCGACGACGTGATCAACGTCGCGGGTCACCGGCTCTCGACCGGCGCCATGGAGGAGATCATCGCCACGCACCCCGACGTCGCCGAATGCGCCGTGGTGGGCGCCGCGGATTCCTTCAAGGGGCAGCTCCCTGTCGGTTTCGTGGTGCTCAAGGCGGGGGTCGACCGCGAGGAGAAGGCGATCCAGGTCGAGCTCGTCAAGATGGTGCGCGACCAGATCGGCGCGGTCGCCTGCTTCAAGGAGTCCATCGTCGTGAAGCGCCTCCCGAAGACGCGCTCCGGCAAGATACTGCGCGCCACCATGCGCAAGATCGCGGACGGCGAGTCGTACACGGCGCCCTCGACGATCGACGATCCGGCAGTGCTGGGCGAGATCGCGGAAGGGCTCAAGACCATTGGATATGGAACGAAGAAAGGATAAAGACGTTTTAGAATGGGGGTTATCTCCTCATCCCCTTTTCCGTAATGCACTGCCTTAAAACAGCATTCCGGAAATGGAAACATATTGACTAAAGCACACGCGCCCTGGTAAAATCGGGGCGCGTCGTTTTTCAGTGAGCGCCGTCGCGCAGCCCCCTGGAGGTTTTCGCCATGCCTTTTACGCTTCCCGTCTACGACGGGCCCGATTTTTCGAATTCGCGTTTCAAGGACCGTCCCGTCGCCGTCTTCCTCCCCGCGCCCGCCGACGGCGTGGCCCCGGAGAATTTCCATGCGACGAGCAATTTCCCGGAATATATCCAGCGTGCCCGCGGGGAATGGACGCTCCTCGATGAAAGCCGCATGGATTGCGTGGTCGTGCGGGACGGCAGTCGGTTGCACGTTCGCGAGTTCCGCACCCTTCGCAAAAATGAGGAGGTGCTCGCCGGACGCGGTGAAAACGGGGAAGACGGCATCTATGTTCACCCCTCGGGTTTCGCCGAGGAAAATGGCGAAACCGACAAGTTCCAGTTTCGCACCCGCGCCACGCGCGAAACCCCGTTCAGCCGCGATTATGATTTTCTCTACGAACTCCTGCGCTACGAGCGGGAGCACGGATTCGTCACCTGGGTGCTGGGGCCGGCGGTCACGTTCGACCGCGATTCGCGCGAAGCGATGGCGTCCCTCATCCGTAACGGCTATTGCCATGCGGTCATGGCCGGTAACGCCCTGGGAACGCACGACCTCGAATCCTCCATGTTCGGGACGGCGCTCGGGCAGGACATTTACACCAAGAAGAATCGTCCGCTGGGGCATTACCATCACCTGGACCTCCTCAACCGCGTGCGGTTATCCGGATCCATCGAACGCGCGGTCCGTGAAATGGGACTTTCCGGCGGCATTCTCGCCGCGTGCATGGAAAAAAACATTCCCTTCGTGCTCGCGGGATCCATTCGCGACGACGGTCCGCTCCCGGAGGTCATTACCGATACCGGCCGGAGCCAGGACGGCATGCGCGTGTTCGCACGGCGGTCCACAACGGTGATCGCGCTCGCGACCCAGCTTCACGCGATCGCATTCGGGAACATGCTTCCCTCCTATATGGTTGTGAACAGCGTGGTTCGGCCCGTGTATTTTTATATCGTCGATATATCGGAATTCGCTGTGGACAAGCTCGCGAACCGGGGAAGCTTCCAGGCGGCGGGTATCTCGACCAATGTGCAGGATTTTATTGTGAACTGCCGGCGCGCCCTGGTGTGAGACCAACGCACATACCGTCAATCGCGCGATAATTGTAATTGACCTTTTTAGCAGTGCTTCTATACTCACCGCACATATTTCCACAGGAGTAGCTTTTCATGATCGATACGAAGCTTCTTGACATTCTCGCCTGCCCCGCCTGTAAGGGCGACGTCGAATACGACGCGAAGAACGAGAAGATCATCTGCACCGAGTGCAAGCGCAAGTACCCCGTCAGGGACGGGATCCCCGTCATGCTCGTAGACGAAGCCGAGCAGGGATAGCCCGCAAGAGTGCTTTTTGCGGGCCCGCGAGTCGCATGCAACATGCGTTTTTTGAAGTTCCCGGTTAAATCTCATTGACAAAATCGCGAAAACGGGCTAATCTTTTCGGGCTATATTTTGGATCAGATTCGCCATTTTCAGCAATGTATGTGTAAGGACCAGCTATGTTCGACAGAAATTCCCCGGTAGTGAAATTCGCGGGTTACGCGATCATCGGTTTTTTCGTGCTCATCATCATCATCTCGTTCGGCATGCCCGATTTCATGTCGCGCCTCGGGGGCGACAAGTCGACGGCGGCGGTGGTGAACGGAGAGAGGCTCCATGTCATGGACTTTGTCCGTTTCCGGGACATGCGCTACGGCAACAGGCTCAAGGATGCCGACAAAAAAGAATACCAGTATATCATACTTGAAAACTTCGTGCAGTACCACATGGCCGCCCAGCTCGCCGAGAAATCCGGCATCATGGTTTCCGAGGAGCGCGTGAAGAAGTTCATACGGGAGATCCCCGGGTTCCAGGACCAGTCGGGCTCGTTCAACGGCCAGTACCTGAAGGGCTATCTCGACAGGTCGCACCAGAGCCTGCCGGAATTCTACAAGACGATCAAGATGGATATCATGAACCAGGATTTCGGGCAGATGCTGCGCTTCGGCGCGGGCGCCACCCCCGACGAGGTGCGCGCGCAGGCGGCTGTCGACTCGTCAAAGATACAGGTCCGATACTGCTACGCCGCCAATAATGAGCTTAAGGCCCGCTTCAAGGACAGGATCGCAGTGACCGAGGACGAGGTGGACGCGGAGCTCAAGAAAAACCGCACCGAGGTCAAGGACCCCAAGACCGACCGGGAGCGCATTCGCGCCTCTCTCGAAGATCGGAAGTTCGAAACCGAGAAAAAAACGATCATCGACGAGATCGAAAAGCTTGCGGTCGCGGGTAAGAGTTTCGAGACGGCAGCCGCGCTCCTCGGGGGCAGGACGATGAACTCCGCGGTGTTTAAAATAGGCGAGCCTGTGAAGGAAGAGGCCGGGAAGGGGACGCCGCTGTACGCGCTCAACGATTCGGCCGTGTTCCTCGACGACATGCTTGCGATGGGAGTGGGAAAGACCTCACGGGCCGTCAATTCCGTGGAAGGGGTTTACATCTTTACGCCCCTCCAGCGGGACGTCGCGCTCAAGGCGGTAACCGGCAAGGAAGCGGAGGCCGTCGAGAGCCGCATAATGAACGAGAAGGGCAATGCCCTCATGTCGGCAAGCATGATGGCGTTCCGAGAAAACTCGAAGATCCAGAAATACCTGAAAATGGACGATAAATAATATCCGGAGAGGGAGCCATGAACATCAACGCTGAATACGTCAATCCATTTCTCGAGGCCGCGGGAGTCGTCTTCAAGTCGGTGGTGGGAGTGGACCTCAAGCGGGGGAAGCTTGCCATCAAGGAGACGCCCTCTCCCTCGCACGAAGTCGCGATACTCATCGGGATCACCGGGTCGATCAGCGGCGAAGTCGTCTACAGCATGAACTATCCCATGGTTCACAAGATCGCAAACACCCTCGCCCCCGGACTCACGGAGCCGCAAATTCAGAACGAGTACAAGGACATCATCGGCGAGCTCGCGAACATGATCACGGGCAACGCGATGAACCTGTTCGCGGAGACGGGAAAGCGTATCGAGATGACGACGCCCACCGTGATCGACGGCAAGAATTTCACGATCACCCATATCAAGCAGACCACGCTCGCTATAACGCTCTACAGCCCGTTTGGGCAGCTCGAGATGAACGTGGCGCTCAAGTAGGGGGATTTCAGTTTTCCATTTTGAAATAGGTGGATTCGATCGCGCGCAGGTCCTTTTCAACGCGCATGAGCAGCGGTGAATTCTGGAAATTGGGCTCCTTGTCTTCGCGGGCCTTCTTGAGAAAAATCTGGTATATCCTGCGCGCGCTTTCGAGGTCCCTGAGCCCCGGGTCCTTCTCGAACACCTGTCCCATAAGGAAATAGGCGTCGTCGATAGTCTCCCTCTTCGAATAGTACTTCGCGATCTTCGTTGCGGATTCCAGCGCCTGCCCGCCCTTGCCCTCGTTCAGGTATATCGTGCCCAGGAGCAGGTACGCGTCGTCGGCGAGCTCGTGTTCGGGGAATTGCGCCGACAGCTTCACCAGGTGTTCTATGGCCGCGGGCGTGCTTCCCTTCCTGTAGCTGGTGTCCCCTATGAAATATAATGACGCCGGGTATTCGCCCCGGTCCTCCGGGACCGTGCCGAACTCCTTTATCGCCTCATCGAGCTTGCCTGCATTCAGGTGAATGCGCCCGATCCACATACTCGCCTTGTCGGTGAACTGGCTCTCGGGATACTTGGCCTTGATCTCCCGGAATTTCACGAGCGCGGCATCGTACAGGCCGGAGGTATAGAGCTGGATGCCCGTACGAAGCAAAACCTCGTCGGGGGGAAGCGGCTGGAGCTTGTCCTCGGATTTTTCTTTTTTAGCCCTGGCCGGCCTGGACTGCGCTGCGTCCACGGCGGGTTGTTTCGCGCCCGCTTTCACCTCCGGCTTCGCGTCGGCCTTCGCCGCGGGCTTTACCGTCTTCTTCTGCTCGGTCGGCGGGGCGCTCTCCTCGATGCTTCCATCGAGAATGCTTTTCACGATCGCCTCGGGACGGTCCTGGGTTTTCGCGTATCCAGGCACAACGGCGATGGTTATCGCAAGAAACAGAACGAGGGTCCTCGTCATTTCTCCACCGCCTCGCCGCTCTTGTCGATAGGCTTCATCGTGCCCGGCTGGCGGATTATGCGTTTACCCTTTTCATCCTTACCGCGCAGGGGCGCCACCTCGTCGGACCGGGAAGGCGTCTTGCGCACCGCGGGCTCTTCATCGGAATCGAGGTCGCGGATATCCCTGCCCCCCTCGGCCGCGCGGGCTTTAGGGCGTCTCGGGGCTTCGCTTTCCAGGTCGTCCTCACCGCCCATCATGCCGCGCTCCTTCTGCCGGATTATGTCCAGCTTATCGGCGGCCGCCGCGGGCATTTTTCGCGACTTCAGGTTTTTAACCGCGGGCTCGGCGCCCCGGTCATCGGTGCGGTCGATCTCGGAGAGCCTGTCGCGCGAATCGATGGACGGCCGGCGCGAGATTTTTCTCTCGGAAAACTTTGACTCGGCGAGCACGCTGTCCGCCTCAGGGTCCAGGACGTTATCGTACCTGAATTCCTTTTTGCGGGTTTTCGGGAGCTTCAGCTCCTTGATCTTGCTTCCCTCCAGCATGCCCTCGTACGTGCCCTCGTCGCGCTCCTGCAGCACGTCGAGCCTGAACACGTCGTCGGTGTGTTCCGCCAGGGGTTTTCCGGGACGCTTCGCCGCGTCCTTTCCCAGGAAGTAGCCCACGATGATCCCGCCTATCATGAGCGCCACGGTCAGCATGTAGAATGCCTGCTTGATCATGTCCGCCGTTCTGCGGTCCATGTTCGCGACAAGCCGCTCTATGGGTCCGAATACGCCCGAAAGTAATTTAGTGACTGGATTCATCGTGCCGCCGCCTGGTGCGTGTCCAATATAATGATCAGCCTGCATTTTTTCAAATTATTTCTGGTCGCGGTGCTCCCCAGGATCCTTCGCGCGTCCCTGTTGGAAATGACCGGGCAGCCGCGCACCGTTTTCAGCGCAATCGTGAAGAGCGGACGGGACCCGGCCCGCTTCATGGCCCTGGCCTCGTCCTCGGTCGTGCAATAGGAAGCAAGGCCATATTTTGTCGCGACCGCGCTGTCCACGAACTCGCGCCCGTATATCTCGACGCCCTCGTCGTTCAGGACGGACGGAAAAATCATGGGCTCCATGCCCGTTCCCCGGCAATCGATGATCAGGCCGGTGTAATCGCTCTTCAGGGGGGTGTCGTCGATAACCGGGAAGTCCGCCTGGGGAAACGGGTAGGGCAGGGCGGCCGCCACGTCTCCCACGCGGAGATTCAGCTCGCACACCGTTCCGTCGTGGGCGCGCGGGAATGTCCGGAATTTCGCACCTGACGCGAGCATCTCGGACAGCCTGGCCTGCGTAGCGTCGTCCGAGGCGATGAGGTCCTTCATGAGCGTGCGGGGATCTATCCGGATGGTCCGAATCGCGGCCATGACGTTTTCCACGCACGCCCCGCGGGCACGCCCCGCGGAATCGGACCGGGCGCGGTTCAGGGAGAGCGGGCTCCCGTCGTTCGCGTCCACCGGCTGGCCCCTGCCGTCGGTCTCGACCGAGGCGAGCGCGGAGGAGACGATCGTTCCACGGGTCCAGTTGATAACGCAGTCGCGGTACGCGGTCGTGTAATCGGCGGCCGACGCCCCCTGCGTATGTAAAACCAGGGCGGAGATGATCGCTGTCAGGGTGCGTTTCATGGTCATGGGTTTGTGGGCCGCGTGTCGGCCGGTTTTATTATCGGAAGAAATCCGGTCTTCTTTCACGATAATTCGGCCAGCCGCGCCCGGCATCGCTCCAGCATCACGGCGAGCCTGCGGGAGGCCTGGGCGATATCTGCGCTCAGCATGGCGGCCGCCTTTGCGGGGTCCATGTCGGGATGCCGCGCGAGATAGGCGTGCGTTTTGCGCAGGAACGGATTATAGAGGGGTCTGATAAAATCGTCCTCGACAAGCGCTATCGCCCCTTCGCTGCCCTCCGGGCCGGACGCCTGAGCGGCGGTCTCCTTTACGCGCCCGATCGCCTCGTCCAGGGCCGATACTATCCGCTCCCTGGTGCGGGACCCCGTCGGGACAGGGGCGCGAAGGATATCCCCGGGCGCCGGATACAGGGGCTTCATCGATTCCGCCAGGCTTCGCAGGTCCTGTTCCCGCGTGTTGCGGATGCGCGCCCCCCCCTCGGTCGCGTTGATGACCGGGAAATTGACCTTGAGCGCCGAGTCCTCGAACCAGCCCCGATACAGGTCGAAAACATAATCGGCGATCACCGTGCCGTTTCCGCCGTACGCCTCCACGCGCTTGATCCTGCGCTTCCGCACCACGCCCTGGTTGATAGAGTCCAGGTTTTGGAACCGGGAGGTTCGCGGGAGCCAGCCGTCGTTGTGATAGGTACCGCTCGCGTGGATCTCCCTTCCGGTGTAGGCGAGATCCTGGCCCACGAGGATTATGGGGCTGCATCCCAGGTTCAACAGCAGGTCGAACGCGCTGGTCGCCAC
The DNA here is from genome assembly GCA_004297825.1 of Spirochaetota bacterium. Classification (NCBI taxonomy): domain Bacteria; kingdom Pseudomonadati; phylum Spirochaetota; species Spirochaetota bacterium. The sequence continues at coordinate 25,935 of SCSX01000075.1, read as the reverse complement.
CGATCCCCCCGACTGGATGTCGCCCACGGGCTCGATGTAGCGCTCGATCCAGTCCATCATGGGGGTGGGTTCGCGGCAGGTTTCTCCCGAGGGCCCGCTGAAGTACTTGGCGGTGGTGCTCACGAATACGCGCCCCGGGTAAAGGTCGGCGATGCGGGGAAAGCTCACCAGGTCGGCGACCAGGGCCGCGCCGGAATTCATGGAACCCAGGAAATGGCGGAGCGAGTGCTTCTGCGCGTCCAGGGTGATCACCATGTGCGGTGTGACGCCGCGGCGGAGGAGGACTTTAAGGGCGGTGTCGACCGCGACCACCAGGGCCCTGTCCTTCATTCCTTCGAGCAGGGACGCGTTTTTCCTGAGCGAGGGCCCGGCCGACACGATAATCCCCGGGCACCCCCGGAACCTCCCGAACAGTCCCTGCACGGTGGGCGCGGTGAATACCCGGTGCAGGTTGCTGAGGATGTTCTCGACCCATCGCTCCTCGAACTCGAAGCGTGTAAGAAGGTCGCTCAATTTCGAGGAGAGGAAGCGGGTGATGTCCCTGATCATCGCGTCATAAAACGCGGGCGCGAGACTATAGGAGGGACGATGCGTGAAGAACGCGAATCCCCTGAACGAGCCCATCTCCAGGGATTCAAGCGCCGCGGGCACCTCCTGTATCGAGCAGGCGACAAGGACGTCCTCGAAATTTTCCGGGTAATGCGTTCTCGCGAGCCGTATGACTTCGGGGGATTCCTCGATCACGATGATCCGGCAGCCGGGGTATTTCTGCGCCAGGAGCCTGACGTGATAGCCGAGCCCGGCCCCGCTCACCAGGAGTATCGTGGCCCGCTTCTTGTCGAAGGACGAGACCGCGCGCTCCGCCTCGATCATGGGATCGTAGGAAGAATGCAGGCGCACCTCGCGCCCGTTCCGCCGGGTAATTGTCTTCCAGCCGCTTGGGGTGTCGGAGAGAAAATAGTCGGCCGGTGACATCGGGTCGGCTAGAGGCTCTGCTGTTTGAGAAGCGCCTTGAGCTCCTCATGGAGGGCAGTGAAATCGGCGCTATCGATCAGGTTGTAGCGCTCAAGGATTTCCTCGTCCACGTAGGAGAACTGGTACTTGCGCGACTCGATTCCCGCGATCAGGTTGGCGAGATATACCACGCCCACGAGCTCGGCGTGGGGCTGGCTTGCAGCGAGCGGCGTGTGATGGTGCCGGATCGCCTCGATGAGGTAGGCCGGGAAGCCCCATTTCTCGGCGATGAGCGCCCCGATCTGGGCGTGGCTGATGCCTACGGAAATCTCCTCGATTACCGTCGAGGTGCGTATCTTCCTGTTCTGCACGATATCGGCGATCGAGTTCGTGAGGTTCAGGTCGGTGGAGAGCATGACGATTTTTCCCAGGTCGTGGAGGAGTCCCGCCAGGTAGGCGTTTTCCACCACCTTGCTCAGCTTGAATTTCATCGCGATGCGCCGCGCGTAAAAGGCCACCAGGTTGCAATGGTTCCATATCTGCTCGAATTTCTGGAAGCGCTTGTCCATGATGCGCCGCGCGCCGGTCGCTACGAGGACCGCGTTCAGGTTCTTGAGCCCTATCGTCATCACCGCTTCGGAAATGGTCTCGATCCTCTTGGCCGGGACGAATCCGGCGGAATTCGAAAGCTTAAGGACATCGGTCGCCAGGGCCGGGTCGCCCATGATCTTGTCCGAAATCACCTGGATGGTGGATTCCGGGTCCGCGCAAAGCTGCTGAAGCTGGAAAATATGCTCCGGGAAGGTGGGTATTCCCTGGACCTGCGCGAGCAGGCGCTTCTTGATGTCCGAGGTGACCTCCTCGGGTCTCAGGGTGCTCGGAATATTCAGCACGGTGGTCGTGGTCTTCCCGTCGGTGGTGATCGCGTAATTATCCGTCCCCACGCCCGAATTCCTGAGAAGCAGCACTACCAGGACGATGCCCAGTCCGGCGCCCTCGGTGTCGTCATATATTTCGTCGAAGGCGTCGGTGAAGTCCTCGAATTCCTTCGCCTTGTCCTGGCGCATCTGGATGCGGCTGAGCTCCACCGGGTGGATGGGCGCGTTGTTTATGACCTTCATCGCCAGGACCCCGTCGCGCTTTTCGATCTCCAGGGTCACGCGGTAATCGCTTTTCTCGAGGTCGGCGGCAATCGATTCGAACTGCCCCACCACGGCCTTCTTGAACTGGGCGACCCCCCGCGAGTATTCATCAGGGTCGTTTATATCGATGTTATTGCGCAGGAAAAAAACCCGTTTCGCGTTCGCCTTCACCGCGTTTACGAAGATCTCGCGGGTGATGGTGATGATCATGTCGAGAAGGAATATCCGGTCCGCGCGGCTCAGTAATTTTGCGAACAGGGCATTGATGAATCGGCTCACGTCCTCCGAGAAATAGGGGAAGGTGAGGGCGTAAGGCTCCCCGTTGAAAATCTTTGAGGTTATGTCCGAGGTGCGCTGCCGTGGTACGCCGTTATCTGCCGCCATATCCCGCCCATGCTCCGGTTTTCGCCTGTTCTGTTCCCGCACAGTAAATGACAAATTTCATTCCTTGTCAACATAGATTTTGGCGAGCGCGCTCAGGTCGAGTATCCGCGCCTCGGCGAGGCGCCCATCCCCGCCCCCGGGAGGCTCGAAACCCAGCAGTCTCCCGAGAACGCGCGCGGGATCCAGTGTCCGGCTCTTCGGGGCATAACGCGCGGCGATGAGCTCCCACGAACCGGGGGCGCGCGGTTCCGGGATATCCAGCCGCTCCAGGCGAAGCCTCACCCCCTCCCGCTCCAACAACGCGGTGAAGCGCCGGAGGCCCGCCCCCAGGGCGATCCGTTCATCGAGCACGCACTCATCCAGGGCAAAACGTCTCCCCAGGTATTCCGCGCAGGCGAGCGACCGCCGCCCGTCCCCGGGAACGCAGAGCGTGAGCCTCTGGGTCCCGAGCTCCCGCAGCCGCGCCTCGATCGCGCGCGCATCCTCAATGCGCTCGATCGCCCCATAGACGAGCGCACCGCCGCCCCGGGAGCTGACCAGCACCGCGTCCCTCCCGGTTGTGTAAATTTCGGGCCGCGCGGCGGGCCCCGGTGCGAGCATGAACGCAGCGATCATGAAGGCCGCGGGAACGCCCGCCCACGAGGCGGCACGCAGCCGCGCGGGGGCATACACCGGCGCGAGGAACAGGATGAAGGGGATGAGCAGCAGGGGCGAGGGCGCATCCGCAGTGTAATGCAGGCCGAGCGAAGCGATACACCGTACGAACAGGTCGTTCAGGTCGAACAGGAGTCCCACCGCCCACGCGAGGGCGCGCGCCGCGTGAAGGGACGCGAACGAGACCGCGGCGGCGGCCAGGGACAGGGCGGTGGCGGCCACGGTCAGGGGGATCGCGACGATATTGGTGAGGACCCCCGCAAGGCCCACCTCACCCATGTGGGCGAGCACGATGGGGAACACCGGCGCCTGCGCGGCAAGCGAGAGGGCCGCGGATTCCCTGAAATAGGCGTGCACGCGCGGCATCGAGGCGGCGTACAGGCGCTGCGCGCCGATAATGCCCAGCGTCGCGCCGAAGCTCATCTGGAACGAGGGGGAATAGAGCTCGTGCGGCCGGAAACCGAGTATGAGTACGGCGGAGATCCAGAGGGTGTTGAAGAGATTGCGTTCCAGGAAAAACGCGCGCTGAACGGCGTACACCGAGAACATGATGAACGCGCGCACGAGGGACACGGGCATGTCGGTGAGAAACATATAGAAGGAAAGCGTTAAAAGTGTGGCGCAGATAATGACCCGCCGCGGGACGCGCACGAGGGTGAGCAGGAAGAACGGGAGCATCGCGACAAGACCGATATTGAACCCGCTTGCGGCTATCAGGTGCAGGATCCCCGCGCGCTTGAAGTCGCTCATGGTGCGCGTATCGATGTCGCTGTCGTCGCCGAAATAGAAGGCCGAAAGCAGCGCCGCGTGCCGCTGCCCGAAGAGCTTCCGGAGGGCGCCGTCTATCCGGATCCGGAGCCGCTCGTGAAATCCCGCGGGGGCCGCCTCCAGGATCGAGTACTCGCCCGCCCCGGGGCTGGCAAGGAAACGGATTCCCGCGCGCGCCAGGGAGCGGTGATACGACGAATCAGCAATCTGCCCGCAGGTAATCTTCCGGAAGGGGGCGCGCACCTCGATCACGTCGCCCTCCCTGAGCTCCGTCCCCGGGGCGAAGACGGCCAGCGCGCGTCCCCGTGCATCGTCGCCGGGGGTTTCGAATCGCACCATCGCTTTCAGCGCGTGCCTGCCGCGGTCGACCGATTCGACGAGAAGGCGTCCGTGCTCAAACGGGAAATTATCGGCGAAGCGCAGGCCGGGCGCGAAAAAGTACAGCGCTGCAAGGGCGCCCGCGAGCGAGAATCCCGCAAGGCCCAGGGTTTTTGCGTGACGGCGGACGAGCGGCGGCCCGGCGCCGGAATCCGGTTCAGCCGGCAGTGAATTGCGCAGCACCGCGGGTGTGAGCGCGCACGCGGAAAGCATCATGACGAGGCCGCAGACGACTTCCCCGGTCCGTCCGAGCGTTATTCCGAAACCGATCAATGTTGAGGCCGCGAGAAAGAGAAGAACTATGAGGGAGGGTACGAGGGCGGCGCGGCCGATGCGCCTAAAGTCGTCCAATCTTGTACATGACGGCGAGCTTTACGCCGTAGGCCGTGGTCTTCGCTTCTTCGCCGATCCCGTAGCGGCCGAAGTTGGCGGTGATGTCGAACATGATGCGCCAGTCCCGCGCGAACGAATAGCCCGCCCCGATCGCCGCTGCGATTCCGCCGCCTCCGTCGTAGGTTTTGCTCGCGGGTCCGGTATCCATTAAGATCCCGAATCCCCCCGTCGCGAAAAAGCTTTCATTAAAAGCATAAAGGTATTTACCGAATGCGGCGGTTCTCACGTAAATTGCGGCGACCTCGGCCTTGTCGAACATTGAGTCGCGCACCTGGAGCGCGAACTCGCCGACGAAATCGTGCACGAAAATATCCAGCTGCACCCCGCCCGAGAAGTACGGGCCCGCCGCGGTCCGGGAATCCAGTACGGCATTCGTGTGGTTCCACTTATCGTAACTGACCGAGGCCAGACCGGCTTCCAGGACGGGGCCCACGTACGTGAAAAAGAGCTCTTCTTCCGCCTTCTCCTGCGCGGCGAAGGATATCCGGGGAACGAGCAGCACGAGGGCACATACGAAGGGAATGATAATGGCTGTCCGCCCCTTCCGTGCGCCGCCGGATAATTTCTCCCGGTTCATCGTCTATTTCACGTCCAGCGGATTTTTCACGAGCTGGGCGTTCGACGGCACGTTAAAGTCGAACGTGCCCGCGGTCATGCCCTCCCCGGTGCGCACGTTCGAGAGGGTGATCGACAGGCCCTCACCGCCGCCCCGGCTCTGCATCACCGCTTTTTTCATCATGAAATTACCGTCCAGCACCAGCGTGATCTCGTTGTACTGGCGCTCGTTGCTCTTGAGCTTGATCGTGTAGCCGCCGGAGCCCTGTGCGCTCAGGAGGGGAAGATAACCCTGTACGAGCGATGCGATGCCGCCCGAACCTCCCCTGCCAAGGTCCTGCACCCCGCAGATGTTGCTCTGGGAGTCGTATACCCAGAGTTTTTTGCCGTTGGTGACGAGCACCCTTCCCGTGGGGGTAGTGAACTTTACGTAGATGCGTCCCGGCGCCATGTACTTAAAGCTTCCGGAATACATTGTCCCCGAAGTATATACCCACGATATCTGCCCGCTCATGGTGCCGACGCCGTACATCCGGTCCTGGAACTTCCTGAGCGCCTCGTCCCCGTTGAGCGAGTAGCCCTCGGTGAACACGAAGAGGCATAGTATCAGAACCACCGCCTTGAGAAAAGTCTTCATTGATCCCTCTTTCTGAATAGTATACGATTTGCCCGTGTAAAAGTGAAATTAAATTTCTAAATTTCATTCCCGGCGGGATAATGATTGCAATATCCGCGAGGAGGCTATTACAGTAGCGGAGGCGCATTTTATCAATTACAATTTTCCGCCCCGGGCGGCCCCACAGGACCATGGATACGCCTATCGCACGACTGTTCAGGGAGCACCAGGATTTCGACCGGTTCAGGGAGCGCGTCATCGCGCTCGGGGGCGAGTTCCCCTTTTCCGCCGAGGACATGATCGGGATAGGGGAGGCCTATTTCGAGCGCTATCCCGACTGTTTCTCCAACAGGAGCTGTACCGACGTGACGCTCGGCTACAAGCTGGTGCGGCTCTGCGTTATCGAAAAGCTGGCAGTATCGGCGGGCCCGCGGTTCTGCTGTGCGGTCAGGGACATGATCGGTTCCATAAGCCTCATCCGGGCGACAATCGAGACCATCGTCCGCGAAGCCGGCATGAAGGAAGCGGAGCGCCTGGTGACCGTGATGGAGGAATCGCTCGGTCTCATGCAGGGCGATATCGACGCCCTTCCCATAGGGATGATCAAGGAGCGCTTTATCGGCGGGGTGAGCTACATTCATAACGCCCTGTACCTGGTAAAATCCGCGCTGAAATCAATGTATCAATAAACTGGAAACAGATAATAAGTAAAATCTGCCTGCCACGAAGCGAATTTTTGTCATCGAAGCCGCCACTATGTAAAAATTAATGCCCCGATTTCCGTCCAAAGAATAATTTTTTCAATCGTATCAATAAATATTATTGACGGTTGAATTGCACAAGTTAGGCTTGGTTCCGGATTAACACTCAGGCTATAGTGCTATCACAAGGCCGCCAGGTAACGACAGTCATTGACTCTGCTCTGCTGGATCTTGTTGAAAAGCGTATAGCCGTCGGCAGAGTCCATGGCGATGTGATAGAAGGTCGTGACTCTGATGGCGGTGATATGCCTTTTTGACTGGGGAAATAATGTGCGCGGAGTTACTGTATGAGTCAGAAACCTGGCGTTTGTACATTTTGCGGGACCGGCTGCGGTCACTTCATAGACGTCCAAGACAACAAAGTCCTCAAGGTATTTCCCTCACAAAACCATCCCATAAGTAAAGGCCGACTCTGTGTTCGGGGATGGAACATACACGAACTCATTAACACCCCCGAAAGAATCACCACACCGCTCATACGAAAAGACGGGAAGCTCGTCCCGGCCTCCTACGATGAGGCGATCGCGCTCGTGGTGGAAAAGCTCAAGAAGCACGGCGCGGACTCGATCGGGTTCCTGGGTTCCCCGCGCTCGTCCAACGAGGAAAGCTACCTCTTCCAGAAAATAGCCCGCGCCGCGTTCAAGTCCAACAACATAAGCCTCGATTCCGAGTCCGGGCACCGCAACAGCCTGAACGTGATGAACGCGGGGACGGGAATGGCGGGAATGCTCGGCTCCGTTGAGGAAATTCGTAAAAGCGAATTCCTCCTGGTTGTGGGCATCGACATCACCAAGCAGAATCCGATTATAGGAAGCGAGTTGCATATGGCGGCCCGCGCGGGCTCCCGGCTGGTGACCATGGACAGCCGCCGCTCCCAGATCGCGAAGCTGTCGAAGGATTTCCTCCAGATAAAGCCCGGCTCCAAGAAGACGGCGATTCTCGCCATGGCGAAGGCCATGTACGATGAGGGGATCTACGACAAGGACTTCGTGGGCGCCCATACCCAGGGCTTCGAGGATTTCAAGAAGGCGTTCGAGACGCTGCCCGAGAACGAGATCGCCGAAAGGACCGGCATCGCCTACGATATCCTGAAGGAACTGGCCCGCGCGCTCGCGAAGGCGAAATCGGCGATGGTCTTTTTCGCCTCCGGAATTTCCGGGCTCGACGAGGCCACCATCGGCTACATATTCAACCTGTACCTCATGGCCGGGAAGGTCGGGAAAGAAGCCTGCGGTGTAAACCCGATCGCGGGACTCAATAACCTTCAGGGCGGCTACGACATGGGCGTCGCGCACGACCTCCTCACCGGGTTCCAGTCCCCGGCGGACGGCGCGGTAACCAAGAGATTTTCTTCGGTCTGGGGGTCCGATATTCCCTCCGCCGCGGGGGCGCCGGTGTACGGAATGCTTGCCGATCCCGCGTCGAAGCTCAAGGCGCTCATGGTCGTCGATCACGACGAGGGCATCATCCGCAGCGCCGATGCCATCAAGAAGCTGGATTTCGTCGCGTACGTGGGCGCCTACCAGAACGCCTTCACGGAACTCGCGACGGTCGTCCTGCCCATCACCACCTACATGGAAGACGAGGGGACATTCACGAATTCCGAGCGCCGCATCCAGTATACCGCGAAGAAGCTGGAGCCTACGGGTGACATACTTCCGGGCTGGAAGCTCTACGTCAAGCTCGCCGAAAAGGCCGGGCTGGTGTGGAAATACGCAAGCCCCTCCGATGTCATGGACGAAATCGCGAAGGTCACGCCTTCCTATTCCGGCGTGTCCTACAAGAAGCTCTCCTCCGGTTTCGGGCTCCAGTGGCCCTGCGACGACAAGAACCCCGAGGGGACAAAACGCTTTGCGCTGGAAAAGGCGGGAAGAAAGCTCAGCTTCGTCAAGGCGGACGCGGTCGTGGAAATGCCCGCCGCTAAGAGCGAATTCCCCGTGCTCCTCATGGTAGGGAAGGCTCAGCATTTCTGGCACCAGAACAATCTCATGAAGAAAACCTACATCCCCATGAGGGAATACAACGCGCTGCTCCTTGATTATCCGGAAGGCTACGTGGAGATTTCGGCCGAGGACGCGAAGACGATCCAGGTACGCGACCGCTGGCCCGTCCGGGTGGCGTCGCCGTTCGGGGAAATGCGCGTGACGGTCAGGGTTACGGGAGACGTCAAGTCCGGAACCGCCTACGCCCCCTATTTCGTGCAGGACATGATATCCAAGTTTTTGCTGGGCCACGCGGACGTGCTCAAGCAGGGCGAAGACGCAACTATTCCAGTAAGGATCGAGAAGGTGTGAGCCATGTTTCTGATCAAGAAAAGCGATGTACTCAAGATCGCCGAGGAGCTCGGCAAAGAATACCAGTTGTACGGTCCGTTCGTGGAAAAGACATCGGGGCAGACGTTCTTTGACAAGGTGGGAAGCGCGTCCGAGATAAACCTCGGTGCGCCCATCCCTTCCGCCCCGCCCAAGCAGTCGGTGTTCCCGCAGATGGAGCGAATCCTGTCGTACAAGTACGACAGCGCGAAGAAGTCCGTTGAGGTGAAACCGGATTTTACGGTGACGCCCAAGGCCCTTTTCGGCCTGCGCTCCTGCGACCTGAACGGCCTGCTCTGCCTGGACCGTTTTTTTCTGGGACAGGAATTCGTGGACGAGGTTTACCGCAACCACCGCAGGGGAATGTTCATCGTCACGAACTCATGCACCACCCCCTTCAAGCAGTGCCTGTGCGTCTGCATGGACAGCGGGCCCTTCGCGAAGGAGGGATACGACCTGAACCTCACCGACCTGGGCGACGAATACCTGGTCGAGGCCGGGAGCGATAAGGGCAAGATGCTCGCCGAGAAGATGGGGCTTAAGGCTGCCGCCGACGCGCACATGAAACAGAAAAGCGAAAAGCTCGACAAGGCCATCACGCTCTTCGAACCGGTGGCGGTCGACAACAAGGCCTGGATTTCGAGGGTGATTAACCGCGTGACCACGGGCTTTGCGAAAGAGGAAGTCTGGGAATACGTGGGCGACCAGTGCTTCGAATGCGGCGCCTGTACCTTCGTGTGCCCGTCCTGCTCCTGCTTCAACGTGGTGGACGTCAACGATACGGCGTGCGCCGGATGCACCGACAGGCTGCGCTCCTGGGATTCATGCGCGTACGAGGGCTACGCGCGCATGGCCGGCGGCCATAACCCGCGCAAACCGGTTGAAGACCGGCGCAACAAGAGGTTCTTCTGCAAGCTTTCATATTCGCAGTCGAAGAAATATCTCCGCCCGGGCTGCGTGGGCTGCGGGCGCTGCCAGTGGGTATGTCCCGGCGATATAGGGATTCCCAATGTCGTGACCTACGTAAGAAGAGAAATTACGAAGCAGGGATAATGCCATGAGTGAAGGAATGATTAACGGAAAGATTGTAACCATACCGGAAGTCGCGACCATCGAGGAAATCAAGGACGAGATTCGCGAGGTGAAGACCTTCTACCTTAATTTCGACAAGAAGGAAATTAAGGACAACCTCAAGATCAAGTCCGGCCAGTTCATCATGTGCACGATCTTCGGCGCGGGCGAGTTCGCGGTCTCACTGCCCCCGTCCCCCGAGAACGACCGGTTCCACATAACCGTCCGCTCGGTGGGAAAGGTGACCAGGGCGCTGCACGCGCTCAAGCCGGGCGACAAGGTGGGGATACGCGGCCCCTTCGGCAACGGGTTCCCCTTCGCCGAGCTCAAGGGCAAGAACATCGTGTACGTCGCGGGGGGCATCGGGCTGATACCGCTGCGTTCCTCGATCATGCACGTGCTCCAGCACAAGGAAGATTTCGGCGATGTGTACGTGCTCCTCGGGGCGCGCACCCCCGACGACCATATGTACAAGGAAAACCTGAAGGAGTGGCAGGGCGGCGTCCCCGGGTTCAAGTGCTTCCTGTCGGTCGACGTCGAGACCCCCGGGTGGAAGGGCGAGGTCGGGTTCGTCCATACGCTCCTGGACAAGGCGAACATTCCGATCGAGAACACCGTCGCGTTCGTGTGCGGGCCTCCCGTCATGTTCAACACGGTTATCGGCGAGCTCATGAAGCGCGGGCTCTCGGACGAAAACATTTATTCGACGCTGGAGCGCCACATGAAATGCGGCATCGGAAAGTGCCAGCACTGCATGGTGGGAAGGACCCTGGTGTGTACCGACGGGCCCGTGTACACGTTCCGGCAGATCAAGACGCTTGGAGAGCAGATCTAAACGATGGATTTCACGGGTGAAATAACCAGGCTCCTGGGCGAGAAGACCTGCATCGTCGCGGTGGGAAATTCCATACGCCGCGACGACGGGGTCGGCCTTTACCTCGCCGACGAGATCGAGAAAAGCGTCCACGGCGCGGACATCGTCCACGCCGAAGACATAATCGAAAGCTACGTCTTCGAGATCGCCGACCGCGACTGCGAAAACGTCCTCATCCTGGACGCGGTGCAGACATCGAGCCTTCCCGGCTCGCTCGTGTTCGGAAGCATGGACGAGATGGGAAGCCTCATGAACAATTATTCCACCCACAAGTTGTCCCTTACGCTCGCCTGCAAGATCTGGCGCGAGCGGGGGAAAAAGGCTTTTTTGCTGGGAATCGAGGCGGCTGACGTGGATTTCGGCGTGGGCCTCACGCAGACGGTGAAAAAAAGCGCGGACGCGATCAAGGATATCATTATCGAAACACTACACAGTACCCGTAAGGAGTATGTCTATGAACAGTAATCTGTATGGCAGCCTGCTCTTATCCATGGGGATACTCGTGCTCTCCGCGGTCATCGTGCCGTTTTTCTCGGAAAAGAGAAAGCTGGCCGGCTGGCTGAATTTTGCTTTCGTGGCGATCGCGGGAGTAGTTTTATTGAATATAAGCTACAGCGTCATCTTCGAGAAGTCCCTTACCACGGAGCTCTTGTATATCGGACCCCTGCCCGTGTATCTCCTGCTCGACAGTTTTGCGGGCTTCTTCCTGGGGATCATCGCACTCATGTCGATCGTGAGCGCGTTTTACTCCATCGAATACATGGAACACTACCACGACTACAGCCTGAAAAGCTATTATCTCAACTACCCGATCTTCATCGCGGGGATGGCCGCCATCGTGACGGTGGACGACCTGACCGTGGGATTCACGATCGCGTGGCAGATGATGACCGTCGCGAGCTACTTCCTGGTCAAGTTCGAATACAAGAAACCCGAGAACGTGAAGTCGTCGAACAAGTACCTGCTCCTCATGGAAGTCGCGTGGCTGCTTATAGTCGCCGGAGCGCTGGTGGCCGGAAGCGGCCTGGGCGATTCGGTGCACGCGGTGACGCGGAGCCTGGGCGCCTCGCAGGGAGCGATTCCCTTCATAGTATACGCGCTCATCTTCCTGGGATTCGGATTCAAGGCGGCCATCTTCCCCTTTGGACAGATGTGGCTGCCCGACGCGCACTCCATAGCGCCGTCTCCCATAAGCGCGCTCCTTTCCGGCGTCATGATCAAGACGGGCGTGTACGGCATCATCCGCACCTTCTTCTGGATGATCCCTCATAACGAAACCTTTCATTTCAACGGCGCGCTCTGGGGCGCGATCATCGCGACCTTCGGGGTGGTCACCCTGTTCATAGGGACCGTGCAGTCGATGAAACAGAGCCAGTCCAAGCGGCTTCTCGCGTATTCCTCGATTGGCCAGGTCGGCTACATCATCTTCGGGATAGGCGCCGCGGTGTTCATGTTCAACTCGGAAAGCGAATACCTGAAGCTCCTGGCGCTCATCGCGATAATCGGCGCGGTCTACCACGTGCTCAATCACGCGATCTTCAAGGGACTGCTGTTCCTCACCTCCGGGAGCGTGCTCTTCGCGACCGGAAGCAAGGACCTGAACAAGCTGGGCGGCCTCCTCAAGTTCATGCCCGTGACCGCGATAATCGCCGGCATCGCCTCCCTGTCGATTTCGGGGGTGCCGCCGTTCTCCGGCTTCGCGAGCAAATGGACGCTCATCTCCTCCTCGCTCCTCGCGGGCAACGAGGTGCTCTTCCTGGTGTTCTTCGGCATCGTCGCCCTCTTCACGAGCGCGATCACCCTTTCCTGCTACGTGAAATTCTTCGGCATGACCTTCACCTCGGCAGGGACCGAGTGGACGATCGAAAAAGAGGTGAAAGAGGTACCGGCGGGCATGATACTCCCGAAAGTCATCCTGGGTGCGCTGTGCATCCTGCAGGGCGTGATCCCGTTCTTCTACTTCAATACCATCATCACCATGTTCCAGAATTCCGGGGGCTCCATGCTCTCCGCCGCGTTCAGGAACATGGACCTTGATAAACACGTGTTCAACACCGCGATGGGCGTGACCTTCGAGGTGCCCGGCCTTACATCGGCGGCCTCGATGGCGGTTCCGCTCGTGGTGCTCGCGATATTCGCGATCGCGGGGTGCGTCGCGTGGCTCCTGACCAGGTCCGGCGGCAATACCACGCGCGAGGTAGACACCTGGCTGTGCGGATACCAGACCCTGAACAACCGCAACCGCTACATGGATTCAAGCATGTTCTCGGCGCTCAAGCTGATGTTCTGGTGGACGGGCGGCAACGTGAAGAAGTAAGGAACAATAATTCACACACAAGGGGTTCATCATGGCAACGATTCAAGCCTTAACGGATCAGCTTAAGAAAAAATTCGCGAATGCGGTCACCGGCGTGGAAAACCCGGAGGCCACCCAGCTCTTCATAGACATCAAGAAGGACAAGGTCCGCGAGATATGCAACGAGGTCATCGCCCAGGGCGGACGCTACCTCGTAAGCGTAGGGACCGATTACCTTGCGAAGGACGGTACGCTGGGTCTCATCCACACCTTCGCCTTCGACAAGGAGCATTACTTCGCGAGCCTGCGCACCGCGACGAAGGAGATGGAGCCCATCGAATCCATCACACCGGACATCCCCAACGCGGGATGGTCGGAGCGTGAATACATGGACCTTCTCGGGATGAAGTTCACCAACCACCCGAAGCCCAAGAAACTCGTTACCGCCGACGACTGGCCCGCGGACATCTACCCGCTCCGCAAGGAGGTCCCCTTCAACATCAAGCCGTTGGCCGCCGAGAACGTGGCCTACCAGCTTGATGAATGCCCGGACGGATGCTCCATAGTTCCTTTTGGTCCCTATCATCCCACCCAGCACGAGCCCGCGCACTTCGCGCTGTTCGTGGACGGAGAGACGATCAAGGGAAGCGACTACCGGGGATTCATGATCCACCGCGGCGTCGAGAAGCTCGCACAGACCCAGATTTCGTATAACGAGATTCCGTTCCTGGCCGAGCGTATCTGCGGCATTTGCGGATCGGTGCACGCGGCCTCCTTTTCGCAGGCGGTCGAGATCGCGGCCGGCCACAAGATATCGCGCCGCGCCGAATACATCCGCACGATAATGCTCGAGATCGAGCGCGTGCACTCGCACCTGCTCTGGCTGGGCGTCGCGGGCCACCTGATCGGATTCGACACCGTGTTCATGCAGGCGTGGCGCGTGCGCGAACCCATCATGTGGCTGTGCGAGCGCCTCACCGGGAGCCGCAAGACCTACGGGATGATCGTTATCGGCGGCGTACGCCGCGACATCACCCCCGAACTGAAACAGGACATCCTGAACGTGATCGGCACGATCGAGAAGGAGATGGTCACGATCAAGAACGCGATCATCGGCGACACGGCGATACACCGCCGCACCAAGGACGTCGGCTATATCACGAAAGAGGACACCATCAAATGGAGCCTCGTGGGACCCGTCGCCAGGGCCAGGGGGGTCGATATCGACGCGCGCAGGGACCAGCCGTACGCCGCGTACGATGAAATGAAGTTCGACGTGCCCGTGGTCGACAACTGCGACGTGTGGGGCACCGTGCTCGTGCGCGTGCTCGAGACCTTCGAGGCGATCAGCATCATACGCCAGGCACTCGACAAGATGCCCAACGACGGGCCGATACTCATGCCCTTCGACGACGCGCTTCCGGCCGGGAGGCACGGCATCACCGCGGTCGAGGCGCCGCGCGGAGAGGTCACGCATTACGTAATCACCGGCGAGGAGAACAGGCCGGAGCGCTGGAGGGTGCGCGCCCCCACGTACCCCAACCTCCAGGGCGTGCCCATGATGCTCCTGAACAACCAGCTGGCGGACGTGCCGATAATCATCGGCAGCATAGACCCGTGTTTCTCCTGCACGGAACGCATGGAAGTGGTAGACCTCAGGAACGGCGGCATGAAGGTCATGTCGCAGAGCGAGCTGGAAGCGCTCTCGAGAAATAAGGGGTAGGCAGGTAAGCTATGGACATACTGGCAATAATCGTAAACGTGGTCGTGTTTCTGGGACTCGCGCCGCTGTTCGAGGGCGTGATTAGGAAGCTCTACGCAAAGGTCCAGTCCCGCCAGGGGCCGCCCATCGTGCAGCCTTATTATGACCTGATCAAGCTCCTGGGCAAGGAGCGGCTCGTTCCCGGCAATGTCGCCTTCAAGATCGCGCCCATGATGGCGTTCGCTTCGATCGTGACGGTCGTCATGTTCGTGCCGCTGGGATTCAAGGCGAACTTCCTTACCCAGTACGCCGACATAATCACGATAATCTATGTGCTTACCCTGGGCGGCGTATCGGTCCTCCTGGGGGCGCTCTCGAGCCGCAACACGTATGCGATGGTGGGCGCAAGCCGCGAAATGATCACGATGATCATGGTGGAGCCCGTGCTCGCGATGACGCTCATCATGGGCGCGCTCAAGGTGAAGGGAATGTCCGTGGGCGCCAGCTTCTTCAGCGTCGCGATGACCGGCTACGGGTGGGGCGTAGTGCTCATGCTCGTGGTCTTCCTCATGGCGCTCCAGGCGTTCGTAGGCCGCCAGCCGTTCGACATCGCGGAGGCCGAGATCGAAATCATCGAAGGTCCGTTCATCGAGTATTCCGGTCCCTATCTCGCGCTCTTCAAGTACTACATGATGATCAAGCAGATGTTCTATGCGTTCCTGTTCGTGACGGTGTTCATGCCCTTCCTGCAGACCGGGTCGTACGCGGCGAATATCGGAACCCAACTCGCGGGCATTCTCGCGGTGGTGGTGCTGATATCGCTGGTCGGTTCGACGAACCCGAGGCTTCGTATCGAACAGGCGGTCAGGTACTACGCCGTGCTCATCCTGCTCTCACTCACGGCGGTCGGGCTGACCGTGTATGGAATATAAACTACTACTAGCGAGGTGCGACCGTGTGGTTAACTAGCAAGATAAAACAGGTATTACTGGTAATCAAACCCGGTACCGTTACGCTTCCCTATCCCTTCCAGCCGCATCCTACGCCGGAGGGGTACCGCGGGCAGCCGGTCTGGGACCATCATAAATGCATCGGCTGCGGCGGCTGCCACGCGCACTGCCCGGCCCGCACGATCATGATACGCGACCTGTGCCAGGACCTGCGCGTCCTGGTATACGACGGCGGGCGCTGCACCTACTGCGGGCGCTGCGCGGACGTGTGCCCGGAAAAGGCGATCACGATGACGGGCGAGTTCGAGCTTGCGTGTCCCAGCAGGAGCGACCTGAGCCAGAGCCTGGAGCTTTTCATGGCGACCTGCAACCGCTGCGGACGCTGCTACGAAATGGAGACCCCGAACAGGATCGACCGCATGAACCTGAAGGGATACCGGTACGACAATCTCGAGATGCGCACCGTGCTGCCGGCATGCACCGAACAGTTCGACACCGAGCAGCTGGCCAAGAGCGACCGGTTCAAGAGACCCGAACGGATAGGAGAATAATCATGTTTAGAAATCTCGCAAAGAAAATTCTGCCGAGGTCGCTGTGGGTGTATCACTGCAATTCCGGCGCCTGCAACGGCTGCGACATCGAGATATTGAACGTGCTGACCCCGTACTATGACGTGGAGCGGTTCGGCATCAAGGTGGTGGGCTCGCCGCGTCACGCGGACGTGATGCTCATCTCCGGTGCCGTGACGCGGCCCACCCAGCCGCTCGTGAAGCGCGCCTATGACGCGATGCCGGCGCCCAAGCTCGTGTTCGGGATAGGCTCGTGCGCGATCGGCGGCAACATGTGGGCCGACAGCTACAACGTATGCGGCGGCGCCCTCGAGGCCGTGCCGGTCAATTACTTCATCCCGGGCTGTCCCCCAAGGCCCGAGGCGATCATCTACGGCGTCGCGCTCGCCCTGGGCCTGGTTCCCCAGAAGGCCGCGCCGGTCGAGCTCAAGCAGATGGAGTTCCCCATAGACACGTACGAGCGGAACAAGGCGTGGGAAGACCGGAACGTGATATACGAGCTTGTAAAGTAGACGTCGTCGTAGAGACGTCCCGCCGGGACGTCTCTACGACGATGGCGCAACAATTCACCGGATGGAGTGAACAAATGGCAAAAAAGATATTACTGGTTGACGATGACAAGGATCTGGTCGGCACGCTCGCACAGGCGCTCAGCGTGAACGGATACACGGTGGTTCCCGCGTACAGCGGCGCCGAGGGCCTTCAGAAACTCCTGGCGGAGAAACCGGACCTCATGCTCCTGGACGTCATGATGGAGACGGACACGGCCGGGTTCGAGATAAGCTACCAGATCAGGAGCGACCGCCCCACCTCGAAGTACAAGGACGTGAAGGCGACACCCATCATCATGATCACGGCGATAAACCAGGTCACCAACAACAGGTTCTCGCTCAACGAGGACGCGAATTTTCTCCCCAAAATAAACGACTTTCTCACCAAGCCGGTGAAGATAGACGAGCTTTTGGGCAAGATCAAGAACGTAATCGGGTAACCGTTAAGTCCGGGCGATACATCTTTTATCATCTTGACAAAACCCCGGAGTCGTGAAAAAGGAAGGAATACGCCCGTATTTCTTCCTTTTTCTTTTTAGCGGTATAAATAAATGAAGCTCATTAAATTCATGTTTTTCCTCGCCTTCTTCACCGGAATCGCCGGATCGGTGATCTATCACCGGGAGGTGTACCGGTATTCGCTGCGCGTGTATTACGAGAGGGTGAAGAAGGAGGGCTTGGAGGATTCGCTGAAGAAAGCGAAGGCGATGTATTCCAGGGATGAATACGCGAAACTGAAACCCTATTTATCGGACCTCATGACGCTGTACCCGGGCAACCGGGAGATCGTGCGCCTGCTGGGGCTCACGCGCATCGAACTGGGGGACCGTATCGAGGGGGCACGCCTGATCGTGTCATCCATGAAGGAGGACGAGGACCTCTCCACGATGCAGAGCGTGCTTGAAATACTGTACGAAGAAAAGGAATACCCGGATCTCATAGACGTATTCTCGCGCCACGAGCCCCGCGAGCGCTACCCGAAGTTCATTTACGGAATGTCCTTTTATCACCTTCACCGCTGGGAGGACGCGATCCCCCGCCTGGTCGCGGCGCGGGATGCCGGGCAGGACGGCTTCGAGCTGCACTTCGCGCTGGGCACCTCGTATGAGAACGCCGGTAAGATCGAGAACGCCGTCGCGAGCTTCGAGGCCGCCTTCGCGCTCGAGCCGCACAGGGCAGACGCGCGGCAGGCGCTCGTGCGCGCGTATCGCAAGGCAAAAAAATACGACAAGGCGGAAAAACTGGGACGGACCGCCCCCTGAGGGACAACGCGGAGGGACATGCATGCTTGATTACTTTTTTCATCCCGAGGGCGTGGCGATTATTGGCGCGTCGGACAACCAGGTCAAGGGCGGGTTCCACATAGTTCGAAACGTCCTCGCCGGCTACAAGGGCCCCGTGTACCCGGTTAACCCGCGGGTGAAGGAAATCCTGGGCGTCACGTGCTACCCCGATATCAAATCGATTCCACGGCCGTTCGAGCTCGCGATCTATTTCATTCCCGCCCGGTTCATACTGGAAACGATCGACGACTGCGCCGACCGGGGGGTTAAGGGGATCATCATCGAGTCGGCGGGGTTTTCCGAGACGGGAGAGGCGGGGAACAGGCTTCAACAGGATATGGTCGCGCGCGCGCGCGCCCGCGGCATCCGGCTGTGGGGGCCCAACTGCATGGGGCTCCTGGACGGCCACACGCGCAACGTCTTCTCCTTCATGTATTCGGACAGGTGGAAGGTTCTCATGAAGCCGGGGAACGTGTCGCTCATCGTGCAGAGCGGCATGCTGTCGGCGGGATTTCTCATGACGATACTCGAGCGCGGCGGCATGGGGATCGCGAAGGTGTGCTCCATTGGCAACAAGTGCGACGTGCACGAGACGGACGTGCTGGAGTACCTGGTAAACGACCCGGACACGGAGGTCATTGGCTGCTACCTGGAATCCATCATGGACGGGCGGAAATTTCTTGACCTGGCGCGCGCGACGGCGAAGCCCGTCGTGGTACTCAAGGCGGGGCGCAGCCCGGGGGGCGCGCGCGCCGCGATGAGCCACACGGCGAGCCTTTCCGGGGAGGAGGCGGTCTACGAGGGCGCGTTCCGGCAGGCGGGCGTGGTGCCGGTGTACGACATGCACGAGCTCATGGATTTTGTCCGCGGGTTTTCGAAAACCACCGCGTTCACGGCGCGGCGCGGTACGGCAATCGCGACCTTTTCCGGGGGGGCGGGCATTGTGTCGGCCGACCTGCTCGCCGATCACGGACTGGATCTTGCGGAACTTTCGCCGGAGACGATCGCGGAGATCGGGACGGTGTTTCCCGAATGGATGCGGCCGAGTCATCCCGTGGACCTCTGGCCCGCGGTCGAGCTGAACGGATTGGAGCCCGTATATACCCGGGCGGTCGAGGCGCTCATGAAGGACGAGGGCGTCGATTCGCTCATCGTGGAGACGATCGCCTGGGACCTCACGACGACGGCGTACCTCTCGAAGATCGCCGCCATGAAGCGCCGCTACGGGAAACCCGTCGCGCTCTGGATGATCGGCATCAACGTCTCGCAGGACTCGTTTCGCGAGGCCGCCGAGGCGGAGGGCATACCCGTGTTCACGGAGATTTCACGCTGCGCGGCGTTCCTTGCCGGGGTGAAGGCGCATTTTTCGAAGAAGGGAAGGGCGGGCGTTGCCACATAGGTTTCCGGGCAGGTCTAGCCCCGCGAATCCTGGCTAATTCAAGGCGTAACTCATCGCCCAAATGAACCGAAAAATGAAATGACAGCAGAATTTATTCAACAGGCCGCAAAAAGATAGAACGGGAGAGACCACAGATATGCTTCCAGATGAAAGAATACTGAACAAAATATATCTGCTGCGGGGTCACAAGGTCATGCTCGATAAAGACCTTGCCGAATTGTATGAAGTGGAAACCCGTGCGCTCAACCAGGCGGTGAAACGGAACCAGTCACGCTTCCCGGAAGATTTTATGTTCCAGCTGACCGTGGATGAATTCGACCAGTTGAGATCACAGATTGTGACATCAAGTTGGGGTGGTACGAGAAAGCCGCCCTTCGCCTTTACCGAACAAGGCGTTGCCATGCTGTCCAGCGTACTTACCAGCGATCGTGCGGTCCAGGTGAATATCCAGATCATGCGCACCTTTACGCGGTTGCGTACGATGCTTTCCTCTCATGATGATCTTCGCAGGAAGATAGAGAGCATGGAGAAGAAATACGACGAGCAGTTCCGGATCGTGTTCCAGGCGATTAAGCGGCTGCTCGCGGACGACGCAAAACCAAAGCGAAAGATAGGCTTTGACAGCCCTAAGGAAAGGAAATGAAGGGTATGCGCTAAATCCCCAGCCCTTAAAAACTCTTGAGCTTCTCGTGCGAGGGGTCGCACTTATTCTCCTTCCTTTCCCGATACCGTAATATACCCGTGTTCACCGAGATTTCACGCTGCGCGGCGTTCCTTGCCGGGGTGAAGGCGCATTTCAAGAAGAAGGGCAGGGCGCGGGAAGAGACGCTTCGATGATAAAAACGGGAGGATGTTTCGATGAAACTCCGTATCGTTCTCGGTGTAATGACCATCTTCTTTCTTACTATACGTGGATTTGCAGGGTCAACGCTTTCAGTTGATACTGAGATACAGGAGAACAGATTCAAGGCGGGGACAGAAGTTTGGTTCGATGAAAGCGGCAAGCTGAGACAGGCACGACTTTCTGCGGATACGGAGATACAGGGGATCGCCTTTAAAGGGGGTACGAATGTCTGGCTTTTTGAAAGCGGCATGCTGAGGATGGCCCGACTCTCGGACAATACGAAAGTTCGCGGAATCAGATTCAAGGCGGGCACGGACGTTGAATTTTTTAATGGAAAGCCTGAGCATGGCACGCTCTCATCAAATACGGAGATACAGGGGGTCAGGCTCAAGGCAGGCACTGAGATTCAGCTTTATGAGAACGGCACGTTGTCCTGGGGAACCCTTCTGAAAAACACAAAGGTACAGGGGCTCAGTTTAAGGGCTGATACGATAGTTCATTTTTTCAAAAAAGGTAAACTGCTCAGAGGGACTCTGTTAGCCGACACAGAGATACAGGGGATGAAGTTTAGCGCCGGCACCGTGGTGGATTTTAATCGTAGCGACATGCTGGAACTCGTACATCTAATAACCGATATGGAGATACAAGGGATCAAATTCAAAGCAAAAACGTGGGTTCGGTTCAGTGGAGATAAACCGGATTGGGCAGATCTTTCAGAAGATACCGAAATACGGGGGATCAAATTCAAGGCGGGTACCGAAGTTCAATTCCGGCACGGCAATTTGGATCAAGGAATACTGGCAGCCGATACGGAGATACGGGGGATCAAGCTCAAGGCAGGCACTGGAGTTATGTTCAACGAAAGCGGCACCCTGAGCCAGGGGATACTGTTGGCCGATACAAAGATACAGGGGATCACGTTCGTTGAGGGTTCAAGAGTCTATTTTTATGATAGCGGCAAGGTGTGCCTTGTAAAACTTTTAGCGGATACGGAGATACAAGGGATCAGATTTACCGCGGGTACGGAAGTTCATTTCTACGAGAGCGGCAGATTGAGCGATGGGTTCCTTGCGGCAGATACCGAAATCCAGGGGATTAGGTTCAGGGCGGGCAGTGGAGTTCGGTTTCAGGAGAGCGGCAAGCTGAATGAGAAGGTACCCGGTGGCGGTAAATAAGAGCTGGCTTGTACGTGAGAGGCTTGTTCGTTGGTTGCGGAGCTGGGGGTGCTGTATAAAAACAGGCCGGCCCTGCTGGAAGAGTTGCGGAAGATAGGGTGATCCATAAGGGGGAAAGTACTTTCGTATCATGAACCCGGTGTCATCCGGGAAGAAGTGTTATGTCGGAAGGAACCGCGCCCGCTGCGTTGAAATCCTTGTCGTCGCCATGCGTATGTCATCTTCAATCGAGAGTAAAATGTATTGACAAAGTGCGCACATTGATGCATATTGAACAATGAAGTTTGCTTTTGATAAATCCAAAAACGAGATCCTGCGAAAAGACAGGGGCGTTTCGTTTTACGATGTAATAGAGGCAATCGCGGAAAAAGGCATCCTGTTGAATATTGAGCACCCGAACAGGGAGAAATATCCGGACCAGTTCATGCTGGTAATTGAGTATAACAACTATACATATTGCGTACCGTATGAAAGGAGCGGGGATACGGTGCGTTTAATCACGCTGTTTCCCAACAGGGAATATTTATACTTGCTTGAGGGGAGGAACAAAAATGGAAAAAATTAAATATCTAAACAAGGAAGAAAAGGACTTGATCGAATCGTATAAAGGCGTAGACGCGAAGAAGATAAAAATACCTTCCCGGAAAGTCCAGGATGTATTTAAAAAAGCGGCGAAGGAATTTGTAAAAAACGAAATGAAAATGAATATCCGTATAGAACCGTCTGAATTAAAGGAAATAAAAAAACGCGCCGCCGTCGAGGGCTTGAAATATCAATCGTTCGTGAAAAGCGTTCTCCATAAATATATCACCGGCCAGCTGGTGGAGAGAAGGCCCAAGTAGTTCAACGTCCCCTTCCGCCATGTCTAATGGTACCAGCAGGTATTGAAAGTTTTACACTCATAGGAATAGATACAGTTGATGAAAATATAGGATTTGAAGAGATTTCAAAATGCCAATTTAATTGGACATAAAAAAATCGCAGTCCTCTGCCTGAATAACGCTAAAACCCCGCCAGCTTCTCGTGCGGCAGTTCGCACTTCTTCTCCTTCCTCTCACGGTACCATTTATAATAATTGAGCCCGTGCGCCGGCACCATGATGCAGTTCTCGTGGTCCGAATAATCCTTGTAGTGGTTGAGCAGGTGGCCGAACTCGTGCACCGCGTAGAGCGCGATGACGTCGGTCATCTCGTGCGCGGGGATCGCCTCCTCGCGGGCCGCGGTGAAAAAGTTATCGTCGGAGATGAAGGGGAGGGTGAAGAGCACGATCGCCCCGCCCACATGGCTCTTTTCGTTGCGCTCGGTGAGGCCGGTGGTCACGCCCCCGCGCAGGATCACGTAGATGGGAAGCTCCGTCTCCATGTCGGCCATGACGGTGTTGGAGAGGATGAACTGCGCCCCCCCGTACTCGCGCACGGCCATGTCCCAGAAGGGATAGGTGAGCGTTTCCAGGTACGCGGGGTCCGCGAGGAGCGTTACGTCATGGGTGGGGATCTGATATATCTTCCGGAGGTTGTCGACGTAGCCGCGGTAGACGTGCCCGGCCAATGAAGCGCGGTCGGGGAACTTCCCGAAGTCCTTCACCTGCATCGCAAGGACCCTATCGGGCGCGGCGCCGATCGTCTTCGCGATATCGGACCTGAGCCGCTCCCTGTCCGCCGCTTTTTCGGGATCGAGCAGGTAGCCCCGGACCTCCTTCATCGCCGGAAGGTCCTCGATATAGGCCATCTCGCTCCGGAACGCGAGGAGGTCGAGCGCGGGTTTCATCGTGAACGTTATGCGATATCCTAGATATTCCTTCACGCGCGCGGCGATGCGGTCCAGGACGAGGGCGAACTGCGCATCGGCGAGGCGGGGGAGGCGCGTGTCGTCGACCTGGCGCGCGGCCAGGACGTATTCCCTCTCGATCGGGAGATCGGGCATGACCGATACAGGGGTCCCCTGCGGTCCCGACGTGCAGGAGGCTGCGAGGAGCAGGAAGAAAAGCGCGTGCTTCTGGAATTTCATATCGGACCTCCCCTGAACTGATACGTGAAGTATCCCTCCACGGCGCCGCGCGCGCAACGAAAAAACACCGGGGCCGCCCGTATTTTGAATGGACAGGCGCCGCCATCCCGCGTACACTGAATCGCATGAAGCCTTCAATTAAGCGCCGCGCTCCCTGCGGCACGATCCTGGCCGCTGTATGCGCTGCCGCGCTCGCCGCGGGGTGCGCCACCATGGGAACCGCCGACCGCGATGCGCTCACCGACGGACTCCGCTCGGAGAACGCGCTCATGAAGGGCAGGATAACCCTGCTCCAGAGGGAGAACAGCGTCCTTAAAGATGAAACCTCCGTGCGCAGGAAGGAAGCGGGCGAACAGAGGTCAAGGATCGAGCGGCTCGAGGCCGACATCCAGGCGCTCAAGACACAGTTCGCGCGCGACATCGAGCTCAGGGAGACCCGCACCAAAGCGCTCGAACAGCAGAATGAGGTGCTCAAGAAGGAAAGCTCGGGGAAGATTCAGGAGCTTACCCGGTTGAACGGGGAAATACAGAAGACGCTCGAGTCCGAGCTCAAGCGCCTGAACGAGGAGATCGCGAAGAACAGCGCGGCGTGGAACGGCGAGCGCGAATCCATGAAAAACGAGGGGGCGCGCAAGGAGCTCGCATTCTCGAAGGAGATCGACACGCTCAGGAAGGAATCGTCGCAAAAGGACGAGGAGATCGCCGCCGGGAAGACCGCGCGTGCCGAACAGGACGCGAGAATAAAAAAACTTACGCAGGACCTGGAATCGGGAAATGACGCGGTTGGGCGGCTCGAAAAGCTGGTTGCGGAGATGAAGGGCCGGCTCAAGGACATGGAGCCGATACGCGGCGACGGCGCGAAACCGGAGAAGTAGGAACGGTGCCTCCCGGCGTCAGGGACCGCGCCAATAATCGCGCCTAACGCTTGCGCGCGACGATGAGCGTAAAATCGTCCTCGACGCGCCGGTCCCCGAGGAAGTCGTGAAACTGCCGTTCGATGAATTCCAGTATCGCCCCCGCGTCCTCCCCGGGGGCGCGTTCAAACGAGGCGATAAGCCTCTCCACCCCGTACGAGTTGTTTGCCGCCCCCACGCATTCGGTGACGCAGTCGGTGTAGAGCACCAGCACGTCTCCGGGGGCGACACCGAACTTCACGGTCTTACAGGTTCTCGTGGGCCCCTCGATGCCGAGGGGCCGTCCCTTGATCAGCTCGTGTCCCGCCCCGATCACCCTTACCCCGCGCCCGGAGCGGCGATGGAGCAGATCGGGGTGCCCGGCGTTGACGTATTCCACCGAGCCGCCGCCGAACCTGAGCATTATCCCGGTGATGAACCCGTGGATGTTGCGCATCTCGTCGATCAGGCGGAGGTTCGCGGCCTCTATCACGCGGTGGAGCGGCCCGCCGGACATGCGGGTGAAGTGCCGGAAGAAGATGGGTTTCGCGAACATGGTGATGAGCGCCGACGACACGCCGTGGCCCGATACGTCGAAGAGCGACATTCCCCGGAGGACAGGTCCCTCGTAATAGAAATCGTAGAAATCGCCGGAGACGCCGTTTCTCGGTTTAAAGGAGAAGGCGACGTCCCACTCGTCGGTCTGGGGGGCCGCATCCGGGAAGATCGCGGACTGGATGGTGACGGCGAGGTCCATCTCGATTTCGGTGACGCGACGCGTCGCCTCGAGCTCCTCGTTGGCGCGTGTGAGGTCGAGATTGGCTTTCTCGAGTTCCCGGTTCGTATCCCCGAGCGCGGCGTTCTGGCGCTGGAGGCGGCCGGCGAAATACGAGATGATCAGGAACGCGGGAACGAACGCGATCGTGTAGAATATCTCCCGTGCGAAGCTCCCCGGCTGTCCCGCGTCGTAGATGGCGAAGCGGGACACCACCAGGTGGCAGGCTACCGTGCCCAGGGACATCATGAGGCTCCTGCTCATGGGGGTGTAGGTGAGGACGATCGTCACGGCGATGAGCGCGTTGAACAGGCCCAACGTCCGGATTTCGCCCAGTTTGTAGATCCAGACACCGTACATGGCGAGGTACACCGTAAGGTTTCCATAATAGACAAGCGAATCGATGAGGAGGGTGACCCTCCTGTTCAGGTAGACGAGCCAGTAGGAGGCCATGGCGTAAGAAAAGACCGCACCGGCGATGAAGAGCACCTCGCCGTAACTGATGGACGTAAGTCCCAGGGCGCGCGCGAGCATGGTTTCCAGCGTCGCGATCACGTATCCCGCCATAACGAGCACGATGTTCTTGATGAGTATGTCGTAACTGGGCAGGCCGGTCTCGGGGAAAAGGG